>JAAUUR010000078.1 GCA_012031045.1 Leptolyngbyaceae cyanobacterium SM2_5_2 | reverse complement strand
CTGGCCAGATGCTGTTCTCAACCATAAAGGGCACGAACTTTTAGTGCAGGGCATGGTTGAGGCTCCTTCTGAACGATTGGCGGCGGTTTACCAACTCTACGTGGCAGGCACCAATCAGCTGTACCCAACCGAGCAATTACCTGTGGTTAGAGGGTTAAATGGAGAAACGGCCTACGCCGATGACATCGAAATCGACCTGGGGAACCGACGGATGCCCCTGGAGGTACATACCATTCCCGTGTTTGATAGGGTGGGGCAAGTGCTCTATTCAATCAATGCCTTTCAAGACATTACCGAACGTCGCCAGGCTGAGCAACTGCGAGCCAACTACGAACGAGAACTAGAACAGCGCGTAGCCGAGCAAACAGCCTCCCTAGCCCAGGGAGAAATGACCCGCCAAGCGTTGATCAGCACCATCCCAGACCTGTTGATGCGGGTCAATAGGCAGGGCAGAGTCCTGGAAATTTATAACCAGGAAGCCGTACACTGGCTGGGGAAGGAGAGCAATTTCTATCAGCAGGTTATTTATGACAGCCTACCCGCAGATATTGCCGCTGAACGTAAGCGCTGCATAGAAACGGCCTTGGCTACGGGCACCACTCAACGCCAAGAGTACGAATTTTCGGTAGACGGGCAAATTTACTGGGAAGAAGCGCGCATAGTTCCCGTTACCCAGGACGAGGTGCTGGTGGTTGTCCGAGATATTAGCGAGCGCCGCAAAATTGACCGCCTTAAGGATGAATTTATTGCCATTGTGAGCCACGAATTGCGCACTCCCCTGACGGCTATTCGCGGGGCTCTAGGCATTCTGGATGCTGGCGTACTGAGCGATCGCCCTGAAAAAGCCCAGCATATGCTGCAAATGAGTCTGTTCAACACAGAGCGCCTGATTCGCCTAGTCAACGACATTCTTGATCTGGAACGGTTGGCTTCTGGCAAAGTTGAGCTGGTCAAGGAACCCAGGCCAGCGATAGAACTCATGCAGCTAGCCCGTGATGGTGTAGAAGCTATAGCTTTAGAGGCAAATATTACCCTTCATCTGGCCCCATTAACGGCCACCGTTTGGGCTGCTCCCGATGCCATTGTGCAGGCTCTCACCAACTTGCTTAGCAACGCCATTAAGTTCTCTGCCCCAGGTAGTGCGGTGTGGCTAACCGCAGAAATCTGGGGTGGCGACAGGCCAGATCACCCAGATCACCCAGATCACCCAGATCACCCAGATCACCCAGGGAGCAAAGTCGCACCGGGGCCAAATCATCCCCACCGTCGCCCTATTCCCTCCCAGCCCCACATTCTTTTCAGCGTTGTCGATCAAGGGCGAGGTATTCCAGCGGATCGCCTAGAATCCATATTTGAGCGTTTCCAGCAGGTGGATGTGTCAGATTCTCGCCAGAAAGGAGGCACGGGGTTGGGCTTGGCCATTTGCAAAAGCATTATTGAGCAGCACGGTGGAGATATCTGGGCCGAGAGCGGCTTAGGTAAGGGCAGCTGGTTTTACTTCACCCTGCCGATTGAGCCGGTATGACTAAGCAGATCCTGGTGATTGATGACGAGATAGATATTCGCGACGTTGTCTGTCTGGCACTAGAAGAGTTTGGCGGCTGGCAAACCTGTGGTGCGGCCTCTGGGCAGGAAGGGATCACCCAGGCCCAAGCCCACCCCTGGGATGCCATTTTGCTAGATATGTCGATGCCTGATCTGGACGGTGTGACGGTGCTGGAGCAGTTGCGGGCCAACCCACAAACCCAATCTATACCGGTTATCTTTCTGACAGCCAGAGCAATGCAGAGCGATCGAGATCGCTTAACTAAGCTGGGAGCTGCCGGAATTATTGCCAAACCCTTTGACCCGGTCTTGGTCTGGCAAGCGGTGGCGGCAATTCTGCAGTGGTCTATCTAAGATCACCTAGCGGTTAGCGCACGGGCAAAACCCTATACCCTGACCACCAGGTAACGCTCGATGGGGCGGGGCTAGGCTGGGGTAATCATCAAAATTAAGGCGCGCCTATCCAAAGCTTGCACCTTACCCGCATCGCCAATGTCTTGCACAATCCGATCTAGTAGCTCACTCGCTCGGTCACGGTGCTGGTGCTCACGTCCACGCAGACGAATCAAAAACTTGACAGAATCTCCCTTCGACAGCCACTCGACTGAGCGTTTGATCCGCAGCTGGTAGTCTGATTCACCCACATTAGGCCGGAGCTTGACCTCTTTTAGCGAGGGCTTGGAACTCTGTTTCTGCCGCTTGCTTTGCTGGTACTGAAGCTTACCGTAATCCAGAATCTTGGCGACAGGCGCATCTTTACCGTTGGAAACAACCACCAAATCGAGCCCCTCGTCTTCGGCCATCCTAAGGGCCTCGCGAGTATCAATGAGTCCCCGATTTTGGTTCTCATGATCGATCAGCAGCACCTGAGGTGCGCGAATTTGCCGGTTTACCAGTTGAGTCTTAGAAATAAGTCGTTCCTCCAAGAATTCGACAAACAGAGAAGCCGTTGACGAGTAGCGCCAAGCTTCAATTAGGATACAAATAGAATAGCCTAGGATTCGATTACTCGTGGTATTGCAATATCCGGTCTTAACAAATGGTAGAACAGCGTGGCCGACTATTTTGCCACGGTAGCGCGAGGGTTAGAGCTCTTAGTCGCTGAAGAGTTGGCCATCCTGGGGGCCGAGGCCATCACCCCTGAGTTTTGCGGCGTAGCCTTTACGGGCGATCAACGCCTGCTGTACCGGGTCAATCTCTGGTCGCGCTTAGTGTTTCGGGTGCTGGTAAAGCTGGGCAGTGGCCCCTGCACCGATGCGGAAATGCTCTACCGCACTGTTCAGCGGATCGACTGGCGGCGGCATCTCCCCCCCGACAAAACGCTGGCTGTGGATATTACAGGCAAACATCCCCGCCTGAACCATAGCCACTTCACGGCCTTACAGGTTAAAAATGCCATCGTTGATCAACAGCGGCAGCACTGGGGAGAGCGATCGCTCGTCGATACCCAGTGGCCCGATGTGCGCGTCAATGTTCACCTACAGGCAGACGGCTGCACCATCAGCCTGAATAGTTCTGGTAGCAGCCTGCATCGGCGGGGGTATCGGGCGGCGGTGGGCTCTGCACCCCTTAAGGAAACCCTGGCGGCGGCGCTGGTACAGCTATCGGGCTGGTCTGGGCAGGTGCCGCTAATTCGACCCCCTCTGTGGGTCGGGCACGTTGCCCCTGGAGGCTAGCCTGGGGGCACTGGGTATCGCGCCAGGCTTGTTTCGAGATCGCTTTGGTTTTCAGGGTTGGCCTGATTTTGATGCCGAACTCTGGCAGGAACTCCATCAAGAGGCCGAAACCCGCCACCAAAACCAGTTGAATACCCTGGTATGGGGGTGCGATCGCGATCTGGAGGTCGTTTGTCAGGCCGAGGGAAATGCCCAGCGCTGTGGGCTGAGCGAGCAAATCCAGTTTTTTCAGCAAGAGCTGGCTGATCTGGCCGCGCCAGCGGACAGTGGCTATATTCTCTGCAACCCGCCCTACGGTGAACGCCTGGGGCAGGATGAGGATTTAAGCGCGTTGTATAAGCTGTTGGGTGATGTTCTCAAGCAGCGATTTAAGGGCTGGACGGCCTTTGTGCTCAGCGGTAATAAAGAGTTAGCAAAATCCATGGGTCTAAAATCAGCGCAGCGCGTCCCGGTCTACAATGGGTCGCTGCCCTGCCAATGGATGAAGTACGAGCTCTATTAGCCGCCCGGCTAGCGAACTGGAGATTGTGCTAAGTCAGGCTCAATCCGGTGGCCCTGCCCAAGACCAGGAGCCAGCACAACTCGGTTTCGGCCGTTCTGCTTAGCTAGATACAGCGCATCATCGGCACGTTTCATCAACCCTTCTAAGGATTCACCCGGTTCTGCCAGAGCTACTCCAAAGCTGGCGGTAACCTGCCCAACTGTGGGGTGAACGGCTTCGGCTAATTGTTGGCGTAGCTGTTGAGCGGCTTGATAAAGCTCCTCATGGGCCGTCGGTGCCAGGATGATCAGAAATTCTTCGCCGCCCCAGCGTGCCGCCATAGCGGTTTTACTTAACCCGACCTGCAAAAGCTGGGCCACTTGAATCAGCACCTGGTCGCCAATGCCATGACCAAAGCCATCGTTAATTTCTTTAAATCGATCAACATCAATTAGCATGACCCCTGGGGTTGAAGCACCCAGAG
Organism: Leptolyngbyaceae cyanobacterium SM2_5_2; assembly: GCA_012031045.1. GTDB lineage: Bacteria > Cyanobacteriota > Cyanobacteriia > Phormidesmidales > Phormidesmidaceae > Nodosilinea. The sequence goes on along the minus strand of JAAUUR010000078.1, from coordinate 10,202 downwards.
ATAGTTGCCCCAAGGCCTGGGTGAGGGTACGGGTGGCCGCTCGACGATTGGCCAGATTAGTCAGGTGATCGATATCAGCTTGCCTTGCCTCTGCTTGGGCTTTAGCCACGGAGGTTTGCAGCGTGGCCAAAACAACGAAGGCACCAATGTAAAGAGGGTGCGACATAATCATGTGCAACAGGTAGGGAAAGATTCTCTCTTGGGCCGGCAAGTCGCGCTCTAACCAACCATGCAGCACACTGGAAATGACTAGGGAAACGTAAACAACCGTAGAGGCCATCGCCGCCTGTTTTTCTGCAGAAAAGAAGATAGCTAGGTAGCACAAGGGATACCACTGAGGAAAGGCAGATAGGTTGTAGTTATCTCGAACCGGGGAATAGCCCCATATAATAGCCTGCAAAAACACTACTGCATACAGCACTGTAACGCCTACCGTGCCCATTACTGCCCAGGTATAGGCTTGAGGACGCACCCGGAGCAGTACTATAGCCATGCTTATAGAGCACAGCAGGGTGGGATAGGCAACCTGATCAATCGGATTTACCTCGTGCCGAATTAAGGCTTCACTGGCCCAAATTCCAGAGATGACGACTAGGGCGATAGTAAACAAAATATTTAGCCATCGCTGCTTTAAGATTTGAAGTTTTTCGGGTTGATCAAGCTGAGAATCTAAAAGCGGTAAGCTTTTTGACATTGCAAGTTGCCCTTTCCATGAGCACAGCGCTCCATCCTTTGATCTCAAGCATGCCCCATTGCCGAAGTCGGCCATAGAACCGGCTGAGCAGTAGTTCTTCAGCTGGTTGGCTGAGGACAGGGTGAGGTTAAGCTTGTAACTACTCAAACAGGTAATGACGCTTCGTAGCCGAAATTAGTGCCCACCCGCCCAGAGCCCGCCAACCTGCGGGGCATTGCGGCTCACCCTGGCTAATTAACGTTGCTATCGAGAGGAGTAGGTGAGAGATCGCCAGACAAACCGGGGTAAAGCCAGCATCCGCCGCCAGCGCCACGGTTCTTTGATAAAGGCGATAGAGCCACTCTAGATGGTTATTGCCCATCCAAGCGGGGGCACGAGTTTTGACTCCGGCCCAAATGTCAAAGCTGCCGCCCACCCCAATCCAAATGCTCCAAGGACAAAGGTGGCGATGGTCACGAATCCAAAATTCCTGACGTGGCACCCCCAATCCAACCAGGATTACGCTGGGCTGAAGAGTTTCTAGGTGCTGCAAAAATTCTGGCTGTTCCTCAGGGTTCAAAAAGCCGTGTTGGGTGCCCACGATGTTGATATGGCCAACCTGGCGTTGCCAGTACAGAGCCGCATGGTCAGTAATACCAGGAGCACCGCCATAGAAAAACGCCGTTTCATCTGGGGCCAGCCGTTTTAGCACGTTGGCGGCTAGTTCAATGCCCGGTATGCGCTGAATACGCCGCCCCTGGGTGCGAAAGTAAAGCACCACACCCGCCCCATCGGGAATGACCAGCTCAGCGTTTAGAATAACCTGCCGCAGAGGAGGATTTTGGTCGGCCTGCATGGCCATTTCCGCATTGAGGGTGACAACGTGGCTACCTTTGCCCTGGCGATATTGCTCCAAAAGCCAACCGGCATAGTCAGCCCGCCAATGCACAGGCAGACCCATCAACCTAAAGATTTTGACTGAATCTGAGCGCTTTGTTACCGCCACTGCCTGCCTCCTGCTGTCTGAACCTGGACTCACCTGGGTGCGGTTGAGGTTCATCTTAAACCAATGCCAATCCTACTCGATTACCGCTGCCTTAGGTTCTTATCTGAGAAAACCCCGGCCAAAAACAGCTCTCCAGGCTCACTCGCAATAGTACAGAGGTTTGAATGAGTCAAGGTAACATCCAGGCCAACAGGTTTCCAGGCCAACAGGTTTATAGGATACTCAAGAACATCTCACCTGAGCTAAACCTAGTCTCACGCCTGTTGCCCGCCGAAGCCTTGGCAACGTCGTCGGTTAGCGGCGGCACGAGCTAGGGTGGCTGCTTGGGGTAAACGCAACCTTGGCCCTAAGCCATTTTCTGTTGGCCTTTGGTAGTCGGAATGGTGTTTTTACTACGTAGGGTTACATTAACGCCGTCGTTCGACTGCTCAATCACTAGCAGAGGAGTAGGCTTGGCTTTCTGATCCCAGTGCATGTAGGCAATGCGACCCTGTATAGTGGGCTGCCAGCGGCAGTCGTCGGATTGTGGGCTCATAAAGTTTTCGATGCATTCAATCAGCTGGCTAATGGTGGCCGAAGTGGCCTGAGTAGGCAGTTTAGCTAGCTTGACTTGGATGCGAAACAGCACCCGCTTTTTAGCGCCGGGATCATCGCTAAGCCTGTACTCAACATCAAAGATTTCATCCACTACGCGGGGTTTGCTGGCCATGCCAATCAGCCCGGCTTCGGCCTGTCGAGGTCGTAGGGCCACGGTAATCTTTTGCTTGACTTTCACTTTTAGCTGATTGACGATGGCTGCATGAAAGATATCTTCTTCCATACGCATCCGCAGGTAGTCAAGGTTGCACTCGCGGGAGTGAATCAAATCGGGATTACGCTCCATTTTAGTGATAGTCTGAAGCGCGAGCTTGACCTTCTTTTGCAATTCCTGGTTCTTATAGGTTTCAAACTTGAGTTGTTTGACCAGTTGCTTGGTCTTAAGATGAGACATTACTCCCAAACCTACCAGCAGCACCAGCAGCCCGCCACTCGTTAGCATCCAAGGATTATCTGTCAGGGATTCCACCCTATGGTTGACAGGAGCCTGAGCTAAAGGGATGTGTACCAGAACTGGAGAAGTCATCATGGCGGGAGTGGGATGGGCGAGTCGTTATAACTTAATTAAAGATTTCCCGTCTCGATGTAAATGTCATCTGGAGCATCAATAAATTGGCCATAACTTCATAGAATGCCGCCAATCCAAAACCCTGGTGACTGCGATGGATACCAGGATCTCTTCGATACGGCGCGGGGGCTGACTAGAATGACGGCTAACCCGGCATAATAAGCAGAGCCAGGTGTTTCCTAAAGAAATACCTGGCATGGTTACTGAAACCTGCTCGTTATTCCTAAATTAGGGTCATCTGGCTGCCTTCTCCAGGGCAGGTGCCTTCGTCGTAACCCAGGTGGCGGCGAGCGGCGGGGGTAACCACACGGCCTCTAGGCGTGCGTTGCAAATAGCCAATCTGCATCAGGTAGGGTTCGTACACCTCTTCGATGGTTTGGGGGTCTTCGCCAGTGGAAGCGGCCATCGTATCCAGCCCCACGGGGCCACCGCCAAAGTTCTCAATCATCACAGACAGCAGGCGGCGATCGGTCCAGTCGAGGCCACAGGGGTCAACGTTGAAAAGTTCTAGAGCTTCGGAGGCCATCGCTTCGGTAATCGGGCCAGTGGCCTTAACTTCCATGTAATCGCGTACCCGGCGCAGCAGACGGTTGGCAATGCGGGGTGTGCCTCGGGCACGGCGCGCAATTTCCTGGGCACCGGCAGGCTCAATGGGAGTTTTGAGCACGTCCGCCGTACGCAGAACGATTTGGGTGAGTTCGTCGATTTCGTAAAAACGCAGGCGCTGAATCAGGCCGAAGCGATCGCGCAATGGCGATGTCAGTGCGCCTACCCGCGTGGTTGCCCCTACCAGGGTAAACGCACAGAGCGGAATGCTGCGGGTGCGGGCCGCCTGCCCTTTACCAATGGTGATATCCAGGCGGGCGTCCTCCATGGCGGGATAGAGGATTTCTTCCGTCACCCTGGGCAGCCGGTGGATTTCGTCGATAAACAGGACATCCCCTGGCTTCAGGTTGACCAACAGCCCAGCAATATCCCGTGGGCGCTCCAACGCCGGGGCGGTGGTAATCTTACAGGAGACTTCCATCTCCTGGGCTAAAATCAACGCCATCGTGGTCTTGCCCAGCCCCGGCGGCCCGTAGAGCAACAGATGGTCGAGGGGCTCTTTCCGAGACTTGGCAGCTTTGATGGCAATATCGAGTACCTCCTTGAGGGCCGACTGACCAATGTAGTCTTTCAGGCGCTGGGGACGTAGCCGATCATCAGGCGCTGAGATTTCAGCCCCTTGAACCTCTCCACCCTTGACCAGAGAAAGGGTAGGGGGTTGCTCTGGCAGCGAGGGCTGGATTACCTCTTCCTTGGCTGGCGGCAGCGAGGCCTTAGTCCCAGGCTTGGCACGCGCCTTCTTAGCAGAGTCATCGGAGTTGTGGGAAGAAACAATGGCCATAGGGGAACCGCCAGCAGCAAGCTCCCCTATCATACTGAAGTGCAAATGCACTATCAATAGCTAGAGAGCGCAAGAGCTAGAGAGCCAACGCCGCCAGCAATAATACACTGGCAGCACCCATCAGCATTTGTAGCCAGCCAGAGTCCTCAGGTTCAGGCTCTTTGCTCAAATCCTTCTCAAAATCACAATTCAGGCAGCGGTAAACCGAGGGCTTGTGCTCGACCACGGTGTGTTTGCCGCAGCTAGGGCAGTGAACCCCAGAAAGAGTAAAAGGAGATACTGTCATCATGGCTTACCAGGGTAAGGTTGGCAGACGAACCCGAAGGAATATCCAACCCGTAGGTTGGAATTCCGGTTGTAATCAGCATCGCGCTACCGGCCCTGAAAAGGGATACCCAAAACTTCTGGAAAAGTCAGTTCTGGATTCAGGACTTTTGGGTGATGAACTTGGTTTCCCTTGGGCTCTATCTAGCGATAGAGTCTGCATCTGCGCCTTTTTGAGGATGTAAGAAAAGCATCCAGTTTAGTATAATACCCATTAGATTAGGCACGGATTAGTAAACTGTTCAGGTTGAAAAACCCATGCTCAATCGACAAATTATCACACCAAGTTAATGTCCACCTATTCATATCCTTGGAGGCCAATGTGAGCAATCCTAGAGTTGAGCGAGACGGTTACGACTCTCATTTGGTGCCTGCGGAAACAGCTGCACGGAAAGATCGTGAGGGGGAGGCTTTTAAGCAGATTCCGGAAGAGACTGTACCTGAGGCTGACATAGATACTACCGGCGGATACACCGTGGATCAAGAGGGGCTACTCAACAACTATGCGGTTGAGCCAGAAATGTACATTGACGAACCCGGAGATCTTCGAGCTGAGCAGGAAGCTGAAGCGTTAGAACGGCAGCGAATCCTACGGGAAATCAACAAAACCCGTGAGGAGGGGAAGGTAACTCCTGAATCTGATCAACGGGGCAAGGGGGTCGGGATAATTTAGACCGTTAAGCCTGCCCTGGCAATTAGGTATCAAAACTTAAGCGGAGACCGTTCTGGGAACTTAGAGTACAAAGGTCAGAATGCAGGAGTCAGGAGTCAGAATCCAGAAATGCTACCCCTCCTGCCTCCTGGCTCCTGGCTCCTTTCTCGTTTAGGGTTCCCCGCGCTAAGTCTGATATCTAGGAATCGTGTGATTCTCTAACCTTCTGCACCATTTAGAAGCACCACCAACGACAATGGAGACAGACGGAAACGTCATTCCATTGTCGTTTTTGGTTGATACCGGGGTAGGTATGTTAAGAGGTGAGGCGATGTCGTTAGCCATGCTGAAAGAGTTGATCCACCGCTACTACCAAGCTGGCGCTAGGGATCTCCACGGCCTAGAACTCCAAGGCTTGGACCTGCAGAACACGCACCTGGCTAATGCCGATCTGCGGAAAAGTAATTTAACCAAGGCTAACCTGCACCAGGCTAATTTAACCCACATTAACGGTTATCAATTAATCCTGGCTCAGGCTGACCTGCGGGAGGCTTCCCTGGCTAATGCGGTGTTAATTCAGGCTGATCTGCGCAAAGCTCACTGCCATCGAACTACGCTGGTCAATGCTGACTTGCGGGAAAGTAGTCTGGCTCAGGCCGATTTTAGCCACGCCAATCTGGAAGGGGCCAACTTATCTGAGGCTGATCTCAGCCATGCTAATCTCTACTGGGCTAACCTGCGCCATGCTAATTTACGGGGGGCCAAGTTAGCCAGTGCCGATTTGACCGGGGCCAAGTTTTGCCAGACGGTGATGCCCGATGGGGCCGTGCGTAATGAGGATTGCTGATTCTACCTGCTCCTAACGTCCGCTCCGGCCTTCTGGCACTGCTATGGTTACTCCCTCCAACCTTTTACTCAAGCTCAGCCACAAGCTATTTAACCAGGCCTACGAGCAACAAGCCTTTGTGGCGGCGCTCATGACTCCGCAGCCCTACCCGGCAGCGCTACTGTGGATGCAATCCCGGCCTGACCCGTTCCCCTTTGCCCTGGCCTCACCCCTGCCCTGGCAACCCGCCTGGGTAGATCGGTTAACGCCAGGGCAGCGTCCGGGGCAGCACCCGCTCCACGACCAGGGCGCTTACTACTGCCTGGATATGGCCTCAGTTTTTGCTGCCGCCGTGTTGGCGGCCATCCCTACGCCCGTGGCAACGGTGCTGGATCTCTGTGCCGCTCCCGGTGGTAAAAGCCTGCTGGCGTGGCAACTGCTGGCCCCCCAGCAGCTCTGGTGCAATGAAGTGATTCGTAAACGAGTTAAAGTTCTGATTGCCAACCTGAAGCGATGTGGACTGACCGATGCCCTTGTGTTTAATTTGGATCCAAAAATATGGGCTGACCAGATTCCTCACACCGCCTCCGTGGTGATTGTGGATGCGCCCTGTAGTGGCCAATCGCTTCTGGCTAAGGGAGACCGGGCGCTGGGCTGCTTCCATCCAGTAAACATTAGCCGAGATGCTAGCCGCCAAAAGCGAATCTTGGGCAATGCAGCCCAGACCGTGGCCAGCGGCGGGTACCTAGCTTACATGACCTGCACCTTTTCACCAGAGGAAAACGAGCAGGTGGTTGCCTGGTTCCTCAAAACCTTTCCCCAATTTGAGCCGGTGACGGTTCCCCTGCTGCAGGGCTACGCCTCATCCCTGACGGACTTCCCCTGCTACCGGCTGTGGCCCCAGTCTGGGATAGGGGCGGGAGGATTTACTAGCCTGTTTCAGAACCAGGGAGATGCGCCCAGGAGTGCCGTGTCTGAGGAATTTGTAACCACCTACGGGCGCGAGATCTTTGCCGGGGAAAGGGCGCAGAAAATTTATTAAGATATATGTAGTCATGCTTGAGCTTCTCCTATGATTGCTAATGCTACGTCAGAAAAAGTAATGCCAGACGCTGCAAATTCTGAGCGGGGTTGGGCCATTAATTTGCTTTATGATGGCGACTGTCCGTTGTGCGTGCGAGAGGTCAACTTCTTGCGCCAGAAAGACAACGGGCGTGGCCGGGTGAAATTTACCGATATTGCCGATGACAGCTACACTGCTGACCAGAATGGTGGAGTTGACTACGCTACGGCCATGGGCCGCATCCATGCGGTGTTGGCGGATGGCACAGTAATTAAAAACGTTGAGGTCTTTCAGCAGGTTTACCAGGTGTTGGGGATCGGCTGGATCTATGCCCCTACGGGCTGGCCTCTGGTTGGCCCCCTGGTCGATTGGCTCTATGGCCTGTGGGCCAACTGGCGACTGGCCGTAACCGGACGACCCAGCCTAAAAACCATCCTGGCTGAGCGAGCAGAGCGGTTGGGGGAGGGCTGTAGCGATCGCTGCCAGATCCAGGATTAACGGGTTTATGGTTCCAGCCGGTTCAAATCGATGCCGAGTTCATCGAGGAGCCAGTTGGTGACCTGTTGGCGTTCACCCACAGTCAGGTAAAACCGCCCTGTGTAGCGGAGTCGGTCGTTAATATCTTCCACATCAGCCAGGTTAAATAGACCAGCGATGGTGGCAATGGTGCACAACACATTGTCCTGTCCCTGCTCATCTAAGCCGCCATAACGATAGCGGGCAATGTGTTGGCCGAGCTTGTCAAAATCGTAACTTTCCTGGGCTAAACGTTGCTTTTTGTCATCAGGAATGGGCTCACCAGCGGCGATTTTGGCGTAGTCAGTGTCCAGCATGTTGAGGCGGACAATTTTAGGCTGTTGATGGAAACTCAAATCGCCTCCTCTGCATTAAGCGCACTGGGGGTTGGCCACCGGCTCAGCATTAGGCCAGCCAGGTTTCCCCCGGAAGCTACTAGCATAGGCCAACTCTCCATAGGGCCACAGTTTTGTTGGATATTTTTCAGAAATAGCGCTGAGTTGTTGCATTCTGAGATATGTTTTTCCTCTTTCAAAGGAAATTAGCCTAGGACGTTTCAAGTACCCTGGGCCTGGTACTCTGCTTCGGTTAACAGATCGCCGCTCTGGTCAACCCGATCTAGAAAGACCTTGCCCTCCAGATGGTCATACTCGTGCTGGAAATACGGGCAATGAACCCCTGCCAAGCCCGCTGCTGAGGCTGTCCCCAGCGGTCTAGGTAGGTTACCTCAACAGCGCAGGAGCGCGTCACCTGGCCCCGTGTGCCAGGAACACTGAGGCAGCCTTCCCAGCCCTTCTCCCTAGCGTGGCTGGCGGCGACCAAATCGGGGTTCAGCATTACCGTTGGCTCCATCAAGGGAGCGTCGGGATAGCGAGGATTGGGCCGCGAGGCAACGACTATCACCCGCTGAGCGCGGCCAAGCTGCGGTGCGGCAATTCCAACCCCGTTGGCCTCCACCATGACCTTAAGCATTTGGTCAATGAAGCGCTGCAAGTCAGGGTCGTTAGGATCCTCAATGGGCCTGGATCGCTCCCGCAGCAGAGGATGCCCCAGCGTAATCAACGGGCTGGATGAGTCGGTACTGGATAAGTCAGTACTGGGTAAGTCCACCATTGCTCCCTCCTTGGCCATACAACAGCTATACAACTCTGTAGCATTCCTTAAAAATGCCAGGACGTGTGGTTAAAACAATGGATTCTGAGCAGGAGATTCGTTGACTTATATACAAGCGTAACCGTTGTGCTTAGCCTATTCCTGGTAGAACCGGTACGGTTGCCATGCTAACCTCGCAGGTCGAGACCCGGCAGATCTATGAAACGCTACATATAGATGTCGCAACACTTTCTATGCTCATATCTAGTACTCTAGAGATCCGGAATTGACTCGCCCTGGAAAGCCGGACTTTCAGTGATTGTACGGATCCAGGCATTGGCTCAGTTCCTTTATACTTATTCCCCTTTTTAGACTCATTGCACTGTTACGAGGTATGCCGTGGATCAGGCCCTAAATCGGCTGTGGGAACAAGTGCTAGGCCAGCTTCAGCTGCAGCTTAGCCCTCCCACCTTTGAAACCTGGATCAAGCCAGCTCAGGCTCAAGCCTTGAGCGATAGCGCTTTGGTGATTTCAACCCCTAACCCTTTTGCGCGCAACTGGGTTCAGAAACACTATCTGAGCACCATTGCCCAGGTTGTACACGACATTTTGGGTAAACCCCTGGAGGTACAGGTCACCGTTGTACCAGAGGGGGTAGAAGCGGCACCGGCACCGTTGCCCAGTGCTAATGGCCAATGGCCCAGTCCCTCAACCTTGCCCCGCCCGGCTGAGCCAGAGCCAACCAGCCCCAACCAAGCCGACTACAATGCCCTCAACCCCAAGGCCGTGTTTGCTCGGTTTGTGGTGGGATCTAACAACCGCATGGCCCACGCCGCAGCTCTGGCCGTGGCGGAAGCGCCGGGGCGGGAATTTAACCCCCTGTTTCTGTGCGGCGGCGTGGGGTTGGGCAAAACCCACCTGATGCAGGCCATTGGCCACTACCGCCAGGAGATTGCTCCCCACGCTCGCGTCGCCTACGTCTCTACCGAGCAGTTCACCAACGACCTGATTGCCGCCATCCGCAAAGATAGTATGCAGCACTTCCGCTCCCACTACCGGGACGTGGATATTTTGTTGGTGGACGATATTCAGTTTATTGAGGGCAAAGAATACACCCAGGAGGAGTTCTTCCACACCTTCAATACCCTCCATGAGGCGGGTAAGCAAATTGTGCTGGCGGCAGACCGTCCGCCCCACCAAATTGTGCGGTTGCAAGAGCGGCTGATTTCTCGCTTCTCGATGGGATTGATTGCCGATATCCAACCCCCAGACTTTGAAACCCGCATTGCCATTTTGCAGAAAAAGGCCGAGTACGAACAGGTGCAACTCCCCCGCGAGGCGATTGAGTACATTGCCTCTAGCTACACCTCCAACATTCGTGAACTAGAGGGCGCGTTGATTCGGGCGATTGCCTACACCTCCATTTCCGGTCTGCCGATGACGGTCGAGCACCTCACCGCCGTGCTCAACCCCCCCACCGAAAACTGAAGCTCGATCC
>JAAUUR010000077.1 GCA_012031045.1 Leptolyngbyaceae cyanobacterium SM2_5_2 | reverse complement strand
GTAAGAAGGGGTTTGGGGGCTGCGCCCCAGGCAGGGGGTTTCACCCCCTCCACCCCCACCAGCATCTTTAGTTTAATTACGCCCAGCTACTTACCGATGCCAGTAGGCCGTGACTGCTAGCTGTAGCTGGTCTAAAAGTGCCCGCTTAACTCGTTCATACCATTCATCCCAAGTCTATGACTACCTTCGACAGCACCAAGCGCCTCCTTCCCGACATCCTCAAAGACGTTGTTGCCGGAAGCATTCAACTGCCAGATTTTCAACGAGGCTGGGTTTGGGATGATAACCACATCCACAGCCTTCTGGTCAGCGTGGGGCGATCCTTTCCGGTAGGGGCCGTCATGCTGCTTGAGACTGGAGGAGCCGTTCGATTCCAGGTAAGGCCGGTAGAAAACGTGCAGCTGCCCCTGCCCTTGCCAGAAGCCGCCAAACTGATTCTCGATGGGCAGCAACGACTTACCACCCTAACTCAAGTGCTGTGCCTCGATGGGCCAGTCAAAACCAGAACCGACAAAGGCAAAGCCATCAATCGCTACTACTACTTCCACATTCCTACAGCCATGGAAGGCCCAGAACGACTGGAAGATGCCCTCCTGTCGGTGGATGAAGGGAGACAAGTGAAATCGAACTTTGGCCGCCAGGTCGATCTGGATCTGTCATCCCGTGAGCTGGAGTGCCAGCAGCTCTACTTCCCCTGTAACCGAATTTTGGCGTGGTCAGAGTGGCTTCAAGATCTCAACCGATTCAATGGCCAGGAGCTCTCTACATTTTTGCAGTTTCAAGAGCGAGTTCTAAAGGCTTTCAGCGAGTATCAAATTCCCATCATTGAACTGAAAAAAGAGACCTCTAAGGAAGCCGTTTGCCTGGTGTTTGAGAAGGTCAACACGGGCGGGGTTTCTCTGTCAGTCTTCGAGCTGGTCACCGCCAGTTACGCGGCTGATGGCTACAACCTTCGAGATGACTGGTTTGGCAGCAAACTACGATCCGTCGAATCTCGTCGAGAGCGGCTTGCCAAGGAATCCTTACTATCAGGGTTGAATCCACCGACTTCCTTCAGGCGATCACCCTGCTCCACACCCTAGAGAAACGCCGCGCCGATATGGCGGCAGGCAAGCAGGGCAAGCAAGTGGCCCCGGTCAGCGCCAAGCGTAGCTCAGTGCTGGAGCTGCCGTTAGAGGCCTACAAGCACTGGGCTGGCAAGGTAGAAGATGGCTTTCGACTAGCGGCTAAGTTTCTCCGCAAGCAATCCTTCTACGATGTTCGAGAACTGCCTTACCGCACTCAGATTGTCCCCCTAGCAGCAGTCTTAACCGAGTTGGGCAACCGATGGCTGGAGCCCCGCATTTACGACAAGCTCACCCAGTGGTTTTGGTGCGGCATTTTGGGCGAGCTCTACGGTGGTGCCGTTGAAACCCGCGTTGCCAACGACCTTGAAGAGCTTTTGGCTTGGGTAGAGGATGATACTCAGGTGCCCCGCACCATTGGCGATGCCTCCTTCCAGCCTGACCGCCTCGACAGGCTGACCTCACGGCTGAGTGCTGCCTATAAAGGCATCAACGTGCTGGTACTGCGCGAAGGCGCACGGGATTTCTTTTGGAAAGCCAGCATCAACGAGCTGGATGCCCAAGAAGTCGCCCTCGACATTCACCATATCTTCCCCCGTGCCTGGTGTGAGGCCAATAGCATCCACCGCCGCCGCTACGACACCATCGTCAACAAGACACCGATTTCCTATAAAACCAACCGCATGATTGGTGGAGTCGCGCCTTCAACCTATCTGCAAAAGCTGCAAGGACATCCCCAGGTGCTCATTGATGATATTGAGATGGACAAGATTCTAGAGAGCCACCGCATTCCACCTCAATTTCTCCGCGCCGACGATTTCGAGACTTTTTTACCTTCAGCGCAAGCAGTCGTTGATCGCCCTCATTGAAGCCGCCATGGGCAAGCAGATTTTGCGAGAGGAGGTGGCTACCGAAGACGACTACGAGGAGAGCGAGCTATGAAACCCGCTCAGCCAAAACTTCTACAATTGAAGTGAGCCTTGCCCACTATCTCAGCGCACCCAAGCCCCATGAGGACGCCATCATGAACTTAGAACAGGTCGTGACCGAAAAATTCAGAGTGCTTGGGCCTAACCAGCAGCAAGATGTTTTGGCCTTTATCGAGCTATTGCAGCATCAGGTTATTAGCCCACCGACCCAAGCCGAGCTGCGCCAGGCAGACGCGATTATTGCCCGAGGTATTGCCCGTGCCCAGGCGGCTTCGCCCCAATCGCCAGAGATGATTTGGCAACGCTTCGATAACCTTCGCCAGCGCCTTGCCGCTGGTCTTAACGTTTCTCAATAGGGTATGCAGGGCCAACGTAGACATCAAGATTGTATTTATCAATGGACGCAGCAAATACCGCATCTGGCTAGAAAAATGCCGGAAATCTCCGTACCATCGGGAATGTTGAACTGTAGGTACACGGCCCAATCAGGGACACTTTGCGGCCTTTGCTAATGAACCAGTCTCCCATCCAGCGCTTTTCTTCCCGCATCGACTGGCTCGATCGCACGGTGCTGACGGATTACCTCAAGCAAGCCCCCCGCTATCACCGGATTGCGGGCTATTTCACCTCATCTCTCTTTGACATTGCCGAAGAATATCTGGAAGGCATCGACGACGTGAAGATCGTCTGTAACTCCGACGTGCGCTCCGAGGATGTCAAAGTCGCAAAGGTCTGTGAATCAAAGCTGCTCGGTCACTTAAACAGTTTACCCGTCGCTCCTTCACGGCAATAAGGCCAGGGTCAACAGTGCAGGTAATGCATTAAATCAGCCACGGTTTCGGCAGATAGCCCCAACCGCCGCTGAAAGTCTGCCATATCGTGGAATCTGCCCCGGTGGTGGCGCTCTGTAACGATAGTTTGGGCCAGGGATGCGGTTACCCCCGGCACCCGGCAGAACTGAGCCGCTGTGCCCTGGTTGAGGCAAACCCGCAAGGGCTGGAGCGGGCTGGGGTCGTCGTAGTAGCGAAAGGACAGAACTGGGGCCAGGGGCTGAAGCTGGCTTTGGGGAATCCCCAGGGCGGCGGCGATATCTTCCAGCGCGTGGAACTGCACCCCGCTCTGGCGCAGCCGGGTGAGCACCTGGGCCTGGCGGATAGAAAGGCCCGGTAGCCGCAGCCAGTCGTCTACGGTGGCCCGGTTAACGTCGAGGATGAAACCCAGCTCGGCGGCAAGCTGCACCTCCTGGGGCGATCGTAGCCGGTAGGTAGGGTCATAAATCAACCGCTCAGCCAGGGGATGAAGCTGGGCTTTGAGGCTTTGCCAGCGTTTAAGCACCACAGAAATTTTGGCCATTACCCCACCTGTTCGAGCAGTTGGCGGCGTTTTTGCTCGAACTCTAGCTCCGAAATTAAGCCATCTTGCCGGAGGGCGTCGAGTTCGCGCAGGGCTACACCCAAGGCATTGACCTGAGCCACATCAATGGTGGAGGTAGGGTTAGTCGAAGACTCTGCTTCGTCAAGGGCAAAGGATTCCAGGGGGCGGGTCATCAGCCAGATGCCCTCAACAGCGCAGGCCACACGGGGAATCTGAGTCCAACCCAGCAGCAGGTAGACCGCTCCCCAAATCGGTTGCTTGAGATAAAACTTATGCAAGCCAGAGAGTGGCAGTGGCCCTGGGGTGAAGGCTCCTACCCAGGCCAGGGCCACTGCCATACGGCGACGGTGCAATTCTGTTGACATCGCAACCTGGTCTATGAATTCGGCATTAACTCTATGTGCCTAGTATAAGCTGACGGTAAAGAATCGACTGGTACGCTTCCCCCTCATCAATGTTGTCGGTGGAAATACGCAACAATGATTATGAGTTATTCTCTAGTTTAGCCAGTTGCCAGTTGCTAACGGCTTTACCTGTATGGATCCGTATCATTTAGTGGATCCTATTCATTGGGGTTTTCCCTATGAGTGACAGCCGGATAGCGTTGGTGGCTCTCAGCTTTACTCTCCCATCGTTGCCGTTCTCCCCTCCGGATGTCTCACGCCCCTTTCTCCTCTGACTGGCTCCACCAATTTACTGATCCCTATGCCGTTTTAGGGGTGTCGGTTGCAGCGGATGAGCGCCGCATTCTCAAGCGTTATCACGCTGTGGCTAAGCAACTTCATCCCGATGTGCAGACTATGCAACCGGCTGAGCATGAGGTATTTATTGGCCAGATTCTGCCCAAACTGGTCAACCCGGCCTACCAACGGCTGAAGCAAGACAAAACCCGTAATGAGACCCTGGCCACGCTGCGATTTAAAGTGCGGCGGCTAACGCGAGATGCCCAGCTCAAACCCCAGGGGACGAAGAGTTGCCAGTTGTTGGGGGTGCCAGAGGCCGATGTGGATATGCTCTATGAGCATGCTTTAGAGCAGTTAAGCGCACACCAGTATGCTTCTGCGGAGAGCTTTGAAACCGCAACCCAGTTAATTAGCGAACTTAACCTGGTCTACCTGCGTCGCAAGATGGGCAACCCCATCATTCGAGAAAAACGCACCGGCTTGATAAGTGCGCCACCCCCTAGCCGCTCAGCCGCCGCTACCGCCACCGCGTCCGCCCCCCCCACGGTTGAAAGCCCATCTTCTAGTCTTCTGTATGCTGAGCGGCACTTTCAACGGGCGCACGAGTACCTCAAGGCCAAAAATGTTTCGATGGCGATTCAGGAACTCAAGGATGCCCTCAAGCTCGATCCTCAAAACAGCAATTATCACTGTTTAATGGGGCAAGCCTACCTGTTGAATCGGCTGACCGGCATGGCTAAGGTGCACTTTAAGCAGGCGCTAAAGTTTAACCCTAAAAACGAGGTGGCTCTCAAGTATGCCCGCCAGCTCAAGATAGATTTAGAGGCTAACAACGGTAATAAAACGGGAAAATCCAGTACGGCACCCTCCAATGCCCAGCCTAAACCAGCGAATCAGGGTCGATTATTTAGCCGCCTATTTTCAAACCGCTGAGCCACGGTCACTGCTAGGTTAAGTAGGGTTATCTCTCCTTGGCCTAGGGCCAATCTAACCTTTAATCTCGTAGCTATAGGCAATGTGTAGGTAATAAGTGCCAAGCCATGGGATTCTTTGATTCTGAACTGATTCAGCAGGAAGCAGTGCAACTGTTTCAGGATTACCAATCACTGATGCAGTTAGGCAACAACTACGGCAAGTTTGACCGCGAAGGTAAAAAACTATTCATCGACCAGATGGAGGCGATGATGGAGCGTTACCACATCTTTATGAAGCGGTTTGAGCTGTCGGAAGACTTTATGGCCAAGATGACGGTTGAACAACTCAAAACTCAGCTTGGCCAGTTTGGCATGACCCCAGACGCCATGTTTCAACAAATGCACCAGACGTTGGAACGGATGAAAGCAGAAATCGACAGTTCCAGCGCTAGTTGACTGACAAAACTCTCAAAGCTGGCGACTAGAAGCCGCGCTGATACAGATAAAACCCACCAACGCGGGTTCATAACTGGCTTGATTGGCAGTAACTCACCGATGGGCTAAGGCGGAAACCCTAAGCTAATCAACGCACCCCGGCCAGCAGCTTATCTACATTCTTAGCAGTTTCAAAGAAGTAGGCGGCGTTTTCTTCGGGGGTGCCAGGCAAAATGCCGTGACCAAGATTGAGGATATGGCCGCGATTGCCAGCTTTTTTGATGGTGTCGAGGATGCGATCGCGAATGAGCTCCTTGGAGCCAAACAGCACAGCCGGATCAACATTGCCCTGCACCCCAAGGCTGGGACCAAGGCGGCGACGAGCCTCGGACATATCCAACGTCCAATCGACACTGACGATATCCACCCCAGATTCCGCCATCAGGTCAAAGATCCCTGCACTACCGCTGATGTAGAGAATTAGCGGCGTATCGGGGTGGGTTTGCTTGACCTGCTGTACTACCCGTTGCTGGTAAGGTAGCGCAAAGGTGCGGTAGTCCATCGGGCTGAGCTGACCTGCCCACGAGTCAAACAGTTGCACAACCTGAGCACCGCAGTCGATCTGGTAGCGCACATAGGCCGCGATATTATCGGCTAGCTTGCCCAGTAAGGTGTGGAGCATAGCTGGTTCGCTAAAGGCCATGCCTTTGATATTGGTATAGCTCTTGGAGGTTTTGCCCTCCACCGCGTAGGCGGCCAAGGTCCAGGGAGAACCCACAAAGCCTAGCACGGCAGCATCATGACCTACTTCCTGGCGTAGGGTGCTCAAAATCGTGCGAATGTAGGGCAGCGCCGTTTCTGGATCAAGCTCATGCACGGCATCAATTTGGGCCTGGGTGCGGATCGGCGGGTCGATGATGGGCCCTTTGCTTTCCACAATGTCGAAGGGGATGCCCATGCCCGGCAGCGGTGTCAAAATATCGGAAAACATGATCACCCCATCGGGCCGAAAGGCGCGCCAAGGCTGGAGAGAAATTTCAATGGCCAGATCGGCATTCTCAGAGCGCTCCCGAAAGGAGGGATACTTGTCACGTAAATCTCGGTACACCTTCATGTAGCGTCCGGCCTGGCGCATCATCCATACGGGGGGGGCGGTCAAGCGCTTCGTGGCGGGCGGCGCGGAGCAAGTAGGGTACCTGATTCACTGCGGTCATTGAGGCGTCACCAATTTACAAAAACAGTTTTAAGCGTACTGGCTAGCTTATCACTCTGTGATTCCTCTATTCATGGGCAATCGGCGGTTTTAGGCGAAACCCCCAAACCTGGAGAGAGTCACTTCACCGTAGAATTAAAGACTGTGAATTATTTGGCGGAATGTAGATTAACCCCATGAACATTGTGAACTTTTTTGACACCCTGGCCGGGAAGTGGTTTTCTCAGCGCACTACCCATGACCTGGTTAACCAGAGTTCTCAAGCGGGGCAGTCAAATCTGCTGATTGAGCTGCTGCCCGCCACCGATGCCAGCTTGATTCAGCTATGCGAGCAGACCGGCCACGCACCTAGTCAAATTGCCTGCGGCCTTAGGGTTAACCAAGACAGCCGCCTAGATGGCGACACCCAGAACACCCAACGCTCAACGCTGATGGTAATTCTTCAGCCAGACCAAGCAGGGGGTGGGGTACTGCTGCAATCCGACGCCTCTGGGCCAGCGACCCAGGGAGAGTATTATCTTGAGCACGAAGTTCTGGCGCTAAAAACCCAAACCCCAGCCGGGTTGCTCGAAGAACGGCTCTGGTTTGTTAACCCCAATCTGCGCATGCGCACCAGCGTTCTCAAGGTGGAAGGTACAGAACAATTGGCTTCCTTTTGCTCAGAAATTCGTATGGGACTGGCCTAACCGGCTTCTACCTGATCACCGCTGTAACGATAGTGGTGATGGTAGCCGTCGCCAGCAGACCAAAAGCCAGATTCACTACCCACTGAGAAGCCTGCTGGTAGGCCGCAAAGCGAATGCTCAGTTCTTTGCTCTCCTCGGTCAGCTTTTGGATGGCCTCGCTGTTTTTTTCGATAGCCTCGCTATTTTTTTCAACCAGTGCTTCGATGCGGTCTAGCCGATCAGAACTCGCTGTCATAGGAACTTCCCTGGTTCTGTAAGTGATACAGAATTCCCTGGCTGTACAGAACTTCTAACCCTAACGACATTATCGCTAAAAAATCCCCTGACTGTCGCCAGGGGATGCGTGTTTGCTGGTGTGTTGCTCGTTGTCAAGAGAAAGGGAAGGGTAGATACGATAATTTAACGATGGTAGGTACGACCCAGGAATTGCAAAGATTCACCGATGCTGGGAACAGAAGCGACTTGATAACGCTTCCAAGCCAAGGGGACGCCGCGAAAAACACCCTGTTCAGGGGTGGCTGGGGTCTGCACTCCAGCCGGGTTGCTAGCATAACGGACGCCGCGATAGGTCAGGTTCATAATCAGGCTCCTAATGGGGAAGGTAGGGTTGGTTAAGTAGCCGCTTTGAGGGCTGACAGTTCCTATAGTCGCCCATCAGCCAGACTAGGGCGGTGATGCTTATCCTGCCTGGTGGGTGATAGATTGGGGCTGGTTGTGTGATGCAGACAGAAGTAGACGGTGGCCCAGGGCATGGTCGGCATTGATTAGAATCACAGCAAGCCCTTTTCGGGATATTGCTGAGGCGGCTGAAGTCAGAGTTGACAGTTTGTTTGGGGATTCCGGACGCGATGCATCTCGGCGGTAGGGCGATCGCGGGCTGTCACCATCGATCATCACCATCTATGATTGTTCAATCAGCGGTGGCCATCCCACCAAAGGGCCGGTATGTGAGGGTAGATAAACACTATGGCAAGGTCTCAGCTTGAACAGTCTCAGGCATCGGGTCAGCCGGAGCACCAGCCTATGGCTAACCCAGCTGAAGCCGCGGCCATTACGGTGTTACCCAAGGCGGCCCTGTTTCCTGAACCTCGGCCCCGGTGGCTGCGGTGGTTGGCGATCGCCGCGGTCACGGGTAGCGTAGGGGGGCTGGTCTGGCTGCTGTGGTGGCTATTTTTGCGCACGCCACCCCGCTCCTACGTGCTGGATCTTTCTCCCTCAGCCAGCCAATACGCCATTACCGACCAAAAGACACCCCTACTAAACTGGGAAATCAGCCACCCCCGCCAGGTAGACACGCTGATTTTGCGAACTCTGACGGCTGATGGTGCCCTGGTGGGTGAACCTCGCGAGTACGACTTGTCTGGGTCGCTGCCGGTTGAGTTGCTGGCCTATTGCCAACAAACCCGCCAGCGGTTGACCTGCCAGAATGTGCCCACTGACCTGCTTGAACCCGGCCAGTACCGCTTTGAGCTAACGCTGCTGCCCAGGGCGGTGCTCAACCAGGCGCCGATGCAAGCCAGCAGTAGCCTGGTCACTATTACCGACCTTCCTACCCCCATTGCCCTGGAGTTGGCCCCTCAACAGGTGATTTACTCCGAAGCGGGCACCCAGGTCACACCCAATACGCCCAATCTAGCCCCGCCAGTAACCCAGGGCGGCATCCAGGTTAGTTGGATTGTCACCCATCCGGAGGCCCTGCAAGACCTGCTCCTGGTAGTTAGAGAACCAGGCGGCACTAGCCTGGGTGGTCGCCGGTTTACCTTCCGCAGTTCCCAAAACTCCAGCCGGGTGACCATCCCGGAAGAGCTGAAGTCCTTTTGTCGGCTGGGGGATACCTTGATCTGCGAAGGTGTACCCACCGGTATGACCGAGGTAGGCAAATATCAATTTGAGCTAACTCCAATCCCTGTCAACATGGGGGATGAGGATTTCCCTACCGCCAAGGTCAGTGAGGTGGTGGAAATTCAGCCGCGCCCGGTACGGATTGCAGCGTTTACCATCAATGGCCGTGAGGCAGAACCCAAGTATTTGGTGCCGGTTGATCAAGGCCAGCCAATTCCAGGTTTCCGGATTGGCTGGCGGGTTGAAGGAGGCTCCACCACGAAGGTGGAACTTCTCCCCTCACCTGGCAACGTTGATCTGGAGGGGGTGTTGCCACTGCCGCTAACCCCCGCTGGGACAACCACCCTAACCCTGCGAGTGACGGACGGCCAAAATCCTCCACTGATTCGAGCTGTGACCATCGAAACCTTTGACCCCACCCCAAATACGCCTGTGATTGTGAATCCGGGTAACCAGGGACAGAGCGGACAAAGTACTCCCAGACCAACCCAGCCTACCCCGCAGCCACCCACTACTCCACCAGCCACTCGCCCTACCCGCCCTAATGGGGATCTGCCTGGCTCTAGCCTGCAAGACTCGCAAGCCGAGGATGAAACCCCCTCCAACCTACCGGAGGATTTACGCAACCCAGAACCGGATGATCTCAATTTAAAGTTTTAAGGCCGAGGTGCGCTAACACAGGGGCCAAGGGCAGCAGCTTAGGAAACAGCCATCAGAGCCCATGCTGTCTGGCCACTCGACCCACCTACTTCAGCGGCCACCACGAAACCTTATCGCGAGTGGCCCCGTAGACTTCCTTAAGCCCCTCTGGATCTACCACATGGACGCGATCCGCCGCAGGATGATCGCCAGACTTGCTGGCCTTGACGTAGCCCGCCTTGGTTAATCCCTTCAGCACCTGCTCAACGGTGCGGTGGTTAAGCTGGCAGGCGCGGGCAATCAGGTCAATGGGCAAATCAAACACGTACTCACCGGGCTTGATCTTCGACGGGCTGCCCAGGCTACGCTCTTGATAAATCAGGGCTCGTAGCAATGCCGCCACCGCCTGGGGGGGATAGGTGCTGCAATTCAGCAGATGATATTGAAACTTTTCTCTCAGCTCAAAGAGTAGGTTGTAACGCTGGTGGAAGGTTTCGTTCTGATCGTAGAGAGCCTGAACTACCGCTACAGGCACCTTGATGACATCCGTGGTCTTATAAGCTTCTACCAGGCTAGGAAAGGCACGAGCTACAGAACCAAACCCCACCGGTAAACTACGGGCACCAAAACACCCGCCGGGATAAGTCAGACCAATCACCCGATCTAGCGGCGTGCTGCGAATGATCACCGGGCCGCCATCAACCACGATATACAAGTACTCTAACCAGGAATCGGCCCGGAACGCCGTGTAGATGGGGCGGTTGGAGTAGAGCTTCTCGCTGATTAGCTGATCGGCATGCAGATAGGGGGACAGGTCATCTCGCCCCATACCAGAAAACAGGAAACTCCTCTCGCCAAGGGTAGTCACTGGGTCAGAGAGAACATTCTGGCCACTTTGCCGAGTCATAGATCTTGCCTGATGAGGGGTTGTTCCCATTGTCTCTTGAAAGTCAGGGAAATTTCACACCGTACCAAATTGAAGCTCAAATACTCTGCAATTGAGTCTGAACACTTCTTCCCCCTGGCGGCATCCCAGAAAATACTTAAAATTCCTGTGAAGTTCAATTTAATCTCAAATTGATCCTACTTCACGCTAGATATGATTGAGAGAATTTTCTATATAAATTCACTATGGAATCTATCTTTCCGGTCTTCAGTCAACGGTTTAGGAGCTTTATGACGCGCTGGTTACACCGAAATTGGCTGGGGTTGGCCGGTCTGGGGCTGGCCATCAGCCTCCTGGCAGCGGCTACTCCAGTGCTGGCCCAGGCCGAAACCGCCGCGGGCGTTGGCTGGCAGGGCTGGCTGACCATTGGCATCACGCTGGTAGCCTTCTTGCTCAATGCCCTGACCTCCCTTTCGGCGGAGGTTATCTTTTTGGGGGCGCTGGCCATTCTTTTCCTTACCGGGGTGCTGGATACCGAAAGTGCCCTGGCCGGGTTTAGCAATCCCGGCATGATGACCGTGGGGATTCTCTATGTGGTGGTGGCTGGGCTTCAGCAAACCGGCAGCCTGGACATGATTTCCCGCTCGGTGCTGGGGATGCCTAAGGGAGAAACCCGAGCGCTGCTACGGCTAACGGTGCCGGTGGTGAGCATGAGCGCCTTTCTAAACAACACGCCCTTAGTGGCTATGTTTATTCCAGTAGTGAGCGACTGGTGCCGCAAACTCCGGGTTAGTCCTTCTAAATTTATGATTCCGCTTAGCTATGCGGCCATTATCGGCGGTATGTGCACGCTGATTGGCACCAGCACTAACCTGGTAGTCAATGGGTTGTTAATTGATACGGGGCACCCCGGCTTAAAGCTTTTTGACATCACTCCGGTAGGCGCTCCCTGCGCTGTAGCTGGCCTGCTGCTCCTGGTTGTGGCCCAGCGCTGGTTCCTGCCCCAGCGCAAACCCGCTATTACCGAAGTGGACGACCCCAAGGAATACATGGTGGAGATGGTGATCGACGAAAACGGTGCGCTGGTCGGCAAAACCGTTGAGCAGGCAGGCCTACGTCACCTACCCGGCCTCTACTTAACTGAGATTCAGCGGGGAGAGCAGTTGCTAACGGCCATCAGCCCCCAAGAAACCCTGCGGGGTAGCGACCAGCTGGTGTTTGTAGGCATGGTCAGTTCCATTGTGGATCTCAACCAAATCCGAGGCTTAAAACCGGCAACCGACCAGGTCTTTAAGCTCGACTCACCCCGCGCCGAGCGCTGCTTGCTGGAAGCGGTTGTGTCTAACACCTGCCCAATGGCAGGGGTCACCATTCGCGAGGGGCAGTTTCGCAACCGCTATGGCGCTGTGGTGCTGGCTGTGGGCCGCAACGGCGAACGGTTACCCGGCAAAATTGGGGATATCCGCCTGCGCCCAGGCGATACTCTGCTGCTAGAAGCCCATCCCTCGTTTTTGGAAGAACACCGCACCTCCCGCGACTTTTATCTGGTTAGCCGGGTGCCCAACTCTGACTCCCCCCCGCACGACAAAGCGCCCATTGCCCTGGGAATTTTAATCCTGATGGTGACCCTGGCCACCTTTGGTTGGATGGATATGCTCAACGCTGCCGTGCTAGCGGCGGTGCTGATGCTGCTGACGGGCTGCTGCTCTACCGGCCAAGCCTTCCGCAGTATTGACTGGTCGGTGCTCCTGGTTGTAGCGGCGGCTCTGGGTATCGGCAAAGCCTTAGAAGTCACGGGAGGTGCCGCGGCCATTGCTTCGACGTTGCTAGGGTTTGCGGGGGATAACCCCTTGGTGTCGCTAGCTATCATTTACGGCGTTACGACTCTGCTAACCGAGGTGATTACCAACAATGCGGCGGCTGCGGTAGTGTTTCCAGTTGCCATCTCCCTGTCTCAAACCCTGGAGGTTAGCCTAATGCCCTTTGTGATTGCCATTATGATTGGAGCCTCGGCTAGCTTTGCCACGCCCATTGGTTACCAGACTAACCTGATGGTCTACGGGCCAGGCGGGTATAAGTTCACGGACTTTATGCGGGTAGGCATTCCTTTTAACCTGCTGTTTTGGCTACTAACTGTGATCATTGCCCCCATCGTGTATCCCTTCTAATCACTGGCCTGCTCACCAAGCTCTGCGGCAACTCCCAGGAGATGGCGCAGAGCTTAGCCGATGGCGCGTAACTATCGTCGTCAGCATCGAACCAGTTCAGTTAAGCCTCAGCCATGACAGGTAAACCTGATGGATACCTCCACTGAGGATTGGGGGGTATAACGTTCCTAGTCAGCGGTTGTAACAGCCTGTACTACATCACAGGTGACTTTCAACAATCCGCTGCACTAGGGTTGTTAGCCTACTCCTCAGTATAAAATTGAGTCGAAATTTCCTCGTACCTTGAAAACCTCAACATTCATTGAGGTAGCTACTTGTCACTAGCGTTCTTGGAATCAGTACAGTAGACGAAAAGGTGAAGCATACTTCGGTCTTGTCCTGCCTCCTTTCATCAAAAGGATAGATTACTAATATAGCTTGATAATCTGTTGATGGCTTCATCTCAAAATCGCCCTCTTCGCTCAAGAATAATAATGACAAGTTCTTATATTCATTCTTATCCAATAGAATCCCGATGATCAATGAATAGTTGTAGTCAGGGACTATATCACCTGATTCATCCTGACTTACTCTGCCTTCCAAAGATTTTTCAGTAAAATATGTTATGTCTTTTAGCGCGGAAAATTGCCCATGTGCCCTAAATATATACGAGCTAGAAGGGTTGCTTGCTTCCTGCAGCGAGAGTTCCATAGAGCTTACGCTTCTGAAATCATTTCCATTATTATGAACAACAAAACTTAGAATTATGACATCGCTATTTTTGCCGTGGATTTGCTCATTAGGCTCAAGCGTCACCCAACCCACTCGAGCAGGAAATTTTACTTCTAGATATCCTTGTCTCAAAATCGAGTAATATAAGGTGATTCCAGAAATTATGAGAGCCAAGAAAGAAATACCAAGACTTAAATGTTGTTGACTTTTGCTTCTTTTCTAGGCGGCATTAATAGCACCTCTTGTGCTTAGAAGATCAAGAGTAGAAACATTTATCACGTAGTGAAGCTCAAATTGCGAAGCATTGTAGAAGATCCGTTAGTAAGCAAAATTTAAAAACTTGTACAGTGATTTTTCCCAACACGAGGACTGGCTGGCTAACTCTTTATTAGACAGATCTCATCTGCCTATCTCTCTGATTTGGATGGATAGACAGAATATCGTCTGCCTAAGATCCCCAAACGGATGTTTAGACTGACTGGCGTCTGCCTATGATCCCAAAATAGGAGTTTAGGCTGATGGTTCATACCATAGCTCTCCCAAACAGAGGGTTCGTAAAATTTCCATTTTTTTTAAGCGCCATCCGCCCCTCTAACCCGACATGCTTAGTAGGGCTTCGGTGCGTCACGCGGGGCGATGACGGCACCCTGCAGGCTGGTGGTATTTGCTACAGGGCTACAGGGATATACCAAAAAAAGTTTATAATTGGGTTGACAAGCTGCATTTGTACCAGTAGTCTTTTACACTAAGCCGTTTGTACAAGGCGGCGGTTCAACCAGAGCTCGAAAATCTTAGCGCTGTCTGCCGGTGTATCCAGCACCAACAGACAGCTAACCCCGCAAATCTAGCAGACAGATTGCGCGGCTATGGTTAATGGTACCCTAGCCCCCAGTTTGCC
>JAAUUR010000076.1 GCA_012031045.1 Leptolyngbyaceae cyanobacterium SM2_5_2 | reverse complement strand
CGACCGGATTGAGTGTCACGCCCGGCGCCGTGCAGCCCAACACCCCCAGCTTTGAGGCCTTCCTGCAAGCGGTGGAGGAAACGGGTAGCCGGGGCGGCGTGATCAGCCTGATGACCCGCCGCCGGGGAGTGACCAGCGACCGATAGGGATATGCCATGACCGCCGGGGTTCTGATTGAGAACCCCGGTTTCTTGTTCGTTAAGGCCTGCCCTGACTTAGTGAGGTATAGCCTTTCTACTCGAATCAAGGGTCGTCGGGTTATCTGTGTACCGCAACGGTTGTGCTAAGAAGGCTCAGCATATTCAACTTCAGCAGTGTTTTGGGGGGCCGTGGCCACTTTTTCAGTGCCAGTGTGATTGTCTGCTTCTAACTCGGCGATAACGGTGGCTCTGGCGTGGCCATTGTCTACGGCGTCTAAGGCTATGGTGGCCTCAGGGCCAGCTTCGGTAACATCGGTGCGCTTTGAGAAGCCCCAGGCAAAGACAGCGGCAATTAGGGCTACCATGAGCCATTGTGGTGGCACCAAGTCGGGGTTGATGACGCGCAGTAGCAAGCGCAATCCTACAAAAGCAACGGTTACAAAGCCCGCATCTTCGAGATGCTCAAATTCCTCTAGCCATCGGATAAACAGGCCCGCCATAAACCGCAGCGTAATCACCCCAATCAGCCCGCCCAGCAGAATGATGACCACATCCTTAGAAAGGGCCAGCGCCGTGGTAACGCTGTCCAGGGAAAAGGCCAGGTCGGTAAAGGCAATCACCGGAATAGCCTGCCACAGCGAGCTAAACCGAGGCCCATGGTGGTGGGTGCCGTCTTCGGCCTCTGCTGTGAAATGCTTAAAAACTAGCCATAGCAAATAGCCCGCTCCCAGCACTTCAAATTGCCAGAACTGAAGCACCCAGCCCGCCGCCAAAATTAGCGTCACCCGCAGGGCGAAGGCAATCAGCAGGCCAAAATTTAGGGCTCGACGTTGTAGCGTATCGCCCTGTAGCCCCTGAGCAATGGCCGCAAGTGCAATGGCATTATCCGCCGAAAGCACAGCTTCCAGGGCAATCAACACGGGCAGCAACAGCAGGGTGTCAATGCCAAAATTGGTAGAAATATTGAGCAGTTGGTCTAGCATGAATTCAGTTCATCCACCCTCGGCCATGAATTGGCGGTTAATTGTTAGCTCAATTGCAACAGGCTTTAGTCTAACGTGCTCTGCTTTTCTAGAATAGTACGGATACCATCCGCTCCCAGGAGTAGTTCCCAGCGTGCTCATTTCACTCGTAGCGGCTTTTCGGCAACAGTATCCTGGCGGTAGCCTAATATCGGATCTGCTGGTGATCCAGGATGGGCTCTATGTGGTGCGAGCGGTGGCGATGGTGGATGGGCATACCCTGAGTACCGGTTTGGCCGCCCAAGCAACCTTGGAAGTCGCGGAAGATAACGCCTGCGAGCGAGCGCTGAGTCGGCTCTCATTGCCGGGCGTGGCCAGCACACCCGCCGATAAGCTGGTGGAGAAGGCGGCTCCTTTACCGGCTGGTGGAGAGGGGGTTCCTACGGTTGAAACCGGAGCTGAGAATTCCCCCATACCGCCACAGGCGGCTTTACCATCGCTGACTGCGCCCATCGACGCTGGAGTGTCCCTAAGGCCAGATCTGGTTCAACCGCTACCAGAGCCATTATCCCTGGCGACCTCACCGATGGGGGCCGCTTCTAGCGAACTGAACTTTGACCTAGAGCCTAGCCTGCTAGATGCCGAGGACATTGCCGTATCGCCGATTGATCTGTCAGATATCATCGCCCAAACCGATGTAGAACTCCAGCGGCTGGGCTGGGGTGTAACGCAGGGGAGAGAATTTCTAGAAAAAACCTACGGCAAGCGATCTCGCCACGACCTGACCGATGAGGAACTGCTGGAATTTTTGCTCTATCTCGAAACTCAACCCTCTCCAGTGGCCTAAACCTTACGGCTATGGCACTGGAGAGGGCTGGGCTCCACCCTCAAGTGTTCAGCGGGGGGTGATAAAGTATGGCTCTAATTAACCGCCATGGGGCGACTGCCCACCGACGTGCGATCAATCACTTGATCAATCAGGCCGTACTCTACCGCTTCCTGGGGGCTCATGAAGAAGTCGCGCTCGGTATCTTCAGCGATTTTTTCGATGGGTTTGCCAGTATTTCTAGCCAGCGCTTCGTTCAGGCGTTGCTTGAGGTACAGAATTTCCTTAGCCTGAATTTCAATATCGGTCGCTTGCCCCTGAGCACCACCGAGGGGCTGGTGAATCATAATGCGAGAATTAGGCAGACTCATGCGCTTGCCCTTTTCGCCAGCGGTGAGCAAAAAGGCTCCCATGCTAGCAGCCAACCCCACACAGATGGTGCAAACCTGAGGACGGATGTGGTTCATCGTATCGAAGATGCCCAGCCCGGCGGTCACCGACCCACCCGGAGAGTTGATGTAGAGGTAGATATCTTTTTCCGGATCCTCAGCTTCCAGAAACAGCATTTGGGCCACGATCAGATTGGCCGAGTCGGAGGTGACTTCTTGACCTAAAAAAATAATCCGCTCGCGCAAGAGACGGGAGTAAATATCAAAGGCGCGCTCACCACGCCCGGATTGCTCAATAACGGTTGGAATCATTGGGATAGGCCACTATTTAGCTTGTTTAGATTCCATTGTAGCTAGTTGTGTTCTTCAGAACCGGCTGGGGCAGGGGGGATATCCGGCAAAACCGCCCCTGGCACGGTCTGCACCCATTGTTGGCGCAGGGCAATTTCTAAAACAGCGGCGGCCAGGGCAAACATCAGCAGGCTTTCGGTGCAGGCAATCAGGAATGGCCACCCGCGCAGGCTCACCGCAGCCCCCACATTGACCAAAGCCAGCCCTCGCACTAGGCTAAAGGCAAAAATAACGCCAGAGCGGATGTGGGAGCTAGAATCCTGGCGCACCGCATAACGATAGGTAAGGCCACATAGGCTGCCAGACAGGGCGGCAATACCCACACTGACCCAAAACGTGACCCCACCAAACCCCGCCAGGGTTGAAGCCAGGGCCGCCGACCAGCCCAGGGGTTCAACGCGATGAGCAAACAGCAACGCGCCCCCCACCAGCCCTGCCACTAGACCAGTTAGCAGGGCCGCCTTGAGGGATTCCACACGGTCTAAATCGGTTTGAGAGGGCCAGGTTTGCACAGATACCTCATCAGTAGGGTGAGACGTGAGCCTTTACCGTATGATAAAAATGACTGTGTTGTTAATCATCAACTCGTTTAACTATGGATATTTTGACCTTGGGTTGGGTGAGCTTGCTGGTGGTGTTTACCTTTTCGATGTCAATGGTGGTTTGGGGCCGCAACGGCTTCTAACCTTATCTGCACTGTGCTATGGAAGCAACCTTAGAAGCTCAAGCCTTTAGCATTTTAGCGATTGTGGCCCTGGTGCTGATGGTCGTTGTGACTGGCGGGGTCGTTTACCTGACTGCGGCTGATTGGCGCGATCGCCGCCGTCGCAAGCGCGAACAGGATGCCACCAAGCCGCGCCCCAAAACCCAGCGAACCAAAACCAACAAGACCTAGCTCTTGTTCGGTGATGCCCTCTCCCAAATTCTCTTTTCCAGCTACGGCTCGGCCCCTCGCCCTCAACATCCTACTTCAGGTGCATGGCGGAGCCTATACCGATGTTGCCCTGCACCGAAGTTTGGCCCAGGCCAGTCTGTCTGCCCAGGAGTGTGCCCTCACCACAGAACTGGTGTACGGCACGGTGCGGCGGCAGCGTACCTTAGATGCCTTAATTACTCAACTCGGTACCCGCCCGGCAGACAAGCAGCCGCCAGTGCTGCGGGCTATTCTGCAACTGGGATTGTACCAATTGCGCTATTTGACCACCATCCCAGTTTCGGCGGCGGTCAATACTAGTGTGGATTTAGCCAGGGCTAGCGGCCTGGGGCAGTTGTCTAAGGTGGTGAATGGGCTGCTCAGACAGTACATTCGCCTGGCCGCCACTGGGGCTGATCCCCTCCAGTTACCTGATGATGCGGTAACAGCGCTGGGAATTAGCCAGAGCTATCCTGACTGGCTAGTGAAGTTGTGGCTTGACCAACTGGGGCATGACCAGGCCGCACAGTTAGGCCAGTGGTTCAACCAAGTCCCCACGATTGATTTACGAGTGAACCGGCAGCAAACCACCGTTGAGCAGGTGCAGGCCGCCTTTGAGGCCGTAGGGGTAGCCACCCAATGCCTGGAGGGGTTGCCCTGGGCCTTGCGCCTGAGCCAGCATCAGGGGGCGTTGACGGCGTTACCGGGCTACCAAGAGGGCTGGTGGACGGTGCAGGATGCCAGCGCCCAACTGGTGGGCCAATGGGTGGATGCTCAGCCGGGGGAAACGGTGCTGGATGTGTGCGCCGCACCGGGGGGAAAGGCCACCCACCTGGCCGAGATGATGGCCGATCAGGGGACGGTGTGGGCCTGCGATCGCACCCCGTCGCGCCTGAAAAAGGTGACGGAGAATTGCGATCGTCTCCGGCTTACCAGCGTCCGCCCCCACCTGGGCGACAGCACCCACTTGCCCCAGTTTCACGGCGCGGCGGATCGGGTGCTGGTGGATGCCCCCTGCTCTGGCCTGGGCACCTTGCACCGCCATGCCGATGCCCGCTGGCGACAAACCCCCGACTCCATCGCCACCCTACCGCCGCTGCAAACGGCGCTACTAGAGGAGGCGGCCCGCTGCGTCAAGGCTGCCGGTGTTCTGGTCTACGCTACCTGCACTCTGCATCCCGCCGAGAATGAAGCCATCGTGCAAGCCTTTCTGCAACGGCATCCCCACTGGCAAATTCAACCCCCAGCGCTGGATCTAGGCTTCAAAGCCGACCCAGAAGGCTGGCTAAAAATCTGGCCCCATCGGCAGCAGATGGATGGCTTCTTTATGGTCAGGCTGGTGCGAACCGACGGGTAAATGGGAGGGGCAAGCGTTACTCCTCCTGTAGACATTTCCCAAGACCTACGCCATTACTCGATCCGCAGGATCTTATCCATCACCACCATCCACTGGCTAGGTGGTTCTGTAAGAGCCTCAGTGAGGGAACTGTCTCAGGTTTGACACTCCTGTCTCAGGTTTGACACTCAGTATTTAAACTCATCGCAAAACTGAGATGCATTCTGGAGAGTAATTCAACCCCAGTTGCAAACTTAACTTAACGATCCTTTAACGGTTATCTAATTCGCAGTAGGATAAGCCTAGTTTGAGGATAGATAGCGTAATCAAGCGCCTAGATTTTCATCAATATTCTTTCAAGAAAACCCATAGCACACCACTATATCCCTTTGTAGTAGCTTAGTACTGGCATTTTTGGCCGGGTTAAGGATCAGTACTAAAGCTCACGGCTAACCTATTAGATTTTTTCTTTTCTCAATCCATGCCTCGGCAAATAGCGAGGTTTGCCAGCCCATGTTTGGCATCGATATTCCTTAGTTAGCTTTTCCTGGAGGGAGATTTGGGATTATGGCACAGTTAATAGTTAGGCAACGAGTTGCAATCGCCGGTACCGTTACCAATGCCGACACTGACGAGGGTATGCCCCAGGTGTTGGTACGCATTACCCAGGCGCCTTTGGTCTTTATTGGTGAGTTGATGGCGACCCTGGAAACTGAGATAGAGCAGCATCCTGAGCTTAAGACCAGCTACGGCCATTTATTTGACGGTCGGCCCATCACACCAGATACCCTGAAAACGGCTCAAATTCTCCTCGATGCCTTTGAACGCAACCGTTGGTTATCGACCCCCCGGACCGACCAAATCGTAACCGGTGGCGATGGTCACTACTGCTTTTTTGATTTGGCCTCTGGCCTCTACCGGCTAACCGCCACCTACCTGGTACCTAACCGCTGCTACGGCTCCACCCAGGGGCAGGTGCTGGTTGAACGCAGTAGCTTACGGTTAGCCTTTTCAGAGCTTGATTTATCCATGTCGCTGGTGCCCAGCCCACTGGCTATCCCAGCCCAAATGCCCGCAGCCATGCTGGATGACCTGTCAGTCGCCCTAATTAGCCCTAATTAGCCTAGAGATTTCACCCTAACCTAGGCTTTTCGATGATTGGTTCCATGAACAATTAGATCGATTCATAGCTTATCGGGTTCAACATCAAAGCCGCGTGAGCTATGCTGTCTACCAAGCCGAGGGCATCTCCGCTGGCTCCGATGAACTTGAGTTAATGGTTAAGCAAATTGGGTGTCGGACGGAGCTTTCGGGGACTCAGTGGAACGAAGACAACACGCCACACGTGCTTCATCAGCAGGGTGTAGATCTAAGCCGCCATTTTCAGTATGAGCCGTTATTCCGAGCATTATCATCCTGTTCTTGTCTTTTCCGTAGAGCCGCAACACCCATACCAATCAGGCCAGGCAGCAAAGCAGGGGTTGGAATAGGGGCTACATCAATGTTGTCTACATTGAAGGAAGAAACATTGAGCCCTGGGGTAACGGAAATGCGCAACTCATCAATTGCAATGCCGCTAGCCGCATTATCAAAGCGTTGAAATTGATTCTTGATGCCAATGCTGCCGATAGAATCAAATGCAGAGCTCCCCTTGAAAAAGCCTTGGAACCGGTACTGGCTACCCGCAGTGTTATTTGATGAGAGTTCTACACTTCTGAAAAAGAAGTTCCTGTTTCCATTAAAGATGATGCTCAATACACCTGGTTCAGGAACACCTATTGGGCCACCTAAAATAGAAGGTGTGGGATCACCAAAAATCTGACCTTGCTGCCAAGCTCCATTCAGTGTGCTAATGGTAAAGCCATCTTCTACATGGCCGGTGTAGGGCGCTAGGTTAAGGCCTCCCAGAGGGTCAAACCCAATGATCGCAGCCTCAGCAGGAGCCGTTGCTGCTACAGTTACCAATGCTGTGGCAGTGGCTAAACCAATCGCCGATAACGTTGTCGCCATTTCTATCTCCAAAACCGGTGAGGATACTCAGCAAGAGATAGATGCACTAGTTCACTGATCGCTCTGATTATTTTAACAAGACTATATCCATACCGTTGGTCAGGCGCATCAATTTATTTGATTTTTATAATTTTGAGGTTTGGCCCTTCACTTCAAAGAAATATATAGACCCATCCGGATCTGCTCGGATCCGCCAGTACGGCTTACGGCCGACCGTCGAGAATTGAGTCACTCCAACTGGCAGAGCTAGACACTTGCTTTCGAGCCGCCTGCCTCAACATCGCTACCCAAGTAGCCATCTCTGGGAAGGAAACGCTAGGCTGAAACGGTTACCTCTTACGCACCCTATGGCTTCAGATGAGTCAGAGCTTCAGGCCAGACTACGCCGCCTAGAAGCCCAAATTAACGCTTCGGAGGCGACACCGCTCACCTCCCAACCTGCTCACGCTAGCGCCCCAACCCGTGCCTCTACCGGGGGGTGGGCACGGTGGAGAGTAAATGTCGGCCTACCGTTTGCCCTGTTGGCCATTCCCTGGACGCAGGAAATCATTGACCAGGTGTTCTTTAGCGGCCAGTGGAACCTACCCGTGCATCCTCGTAGCCTGGATGGGATTCCTGGGATTTTTCTCTCAGCCTTTTCCCACGGAGACTTTGTCCACCTGATTGGCAATAGCCTTGGGTTTGTCATCTTTAGCTGGCTAATTTTAGCCAAAAGCCGTCGTGACTACTGGATTACCCTGCTAATTGGCTGGCTAGGGGGCGGATTTGCCACCTGGCTGCTGGGGCCAAATAGTGCCCACGGCTTGAGCGGCGTAGTTTATACCCTGTTTGGTTACCTGCTGTGTATTGGTTGGCTAGAGCGGCGGTTTGTGCCCCTGATGATTTCAGTCTTTGTATTGATTAACTACAGCTACGTTATCTGGGGTGTTTTTCCTACCCAGCCAATGGTGGCTTGGTGGGGACACCTGTTTGGGTTGTTGTTGGGTATTTTTGCGGCCTACGGGGTTTACCGAGAACCTGGGCGCTCATCCTAGGTCTGACTCGTTATGTTTCGGTTCTTTGCTATAAAGGCCAGAACTTCGTAGTTAAGTTGCACCACATCGAGGATTCAAGCTTAATATTCATAGCTAGGGCTGCTTTTGATGCACTACCGCCCCGCCACTGTCTACGCGAGGAAAAATCATGGGGACCTGGGTTAAAGAAACTGACGATGCCATTTACTTAATGCAGGGAAATCAGTGGATTTCCCGGATCCAAAAAAGGCCATCGTCCACTAACCCCAAGGAGCAAATCTTAAACGTAGAAGGGATGCGGCAATGGTTTACCCGCGCCGATTCTCCCCTGGCGATGACCGTCTCCATTGGCACTGGAGAACCTGAGCCAGTGCAAGTGGGGGGAGGTTCTACCGTGGCACCGCTGCCGCCGCCCCCCTCCTAAAGATGGTGAGAACATCACCGAAGATGCCACGGAAACCAGGCGAGATGATGAGAGCCGCC
Organism: Leptolyngbyaceae cyanobacterium SM2_5_2; assembly: GCA_012031045.1. Lineage (GTDB taxonomy): Bacteria > Cyanobacteriota > Cyanobacteriia > Phormidesmidales > Phormidesmidaceae > Nodosilinea. Next base: position 6,142 of record JAAUUR010000076.1, on the reverse strand, counting down.
ACCAGGGTATTAAACTTAGAGTCAAAACGACCACCTACTTTAAGCTTCAACCTAAGCTTTCTGAGCAATTATCCGATGCCGAAAAGGTGCTGGTCACTAACGGCAGCATGTTAGATATCCAGTACTACATTGAAGTCGGCCAAAACCACTGGTTAGTTGAGTTATTGGAACCCAACCTGGGTGACAAGGCCACTACATCGTGGTTTGTGTATAGCCCCGATGTGGAGCTGATGACGGGGATCACACTAACGGTAGCTAGCGACACCTTATTTAAGGCTGAGCCTAAACTCTCGTCACAACTCACTGATGCGCAGAAAGTCTTTGTTAAGGCTGGCACTCAGTTTAAGCTCATCAACAATAAGCCGGCGGCGGGCGACCATGCAGAAATTGAGCTAGCCGATGCCGTGCTTGGCCCCAATGAAAAGCGCACCTGGTTTGTCTATAAACCTGATACTAAGATTGAGGGCAGGCATCAAACCCTACGCATAACCGGGGATACGGTCTTCAAAGCGCGGCCAGTGCAATCCAACCAGTTGGCCAGTGCAGATAAGGTATTGGTTAAAAAGGGCACGGTGTTCCGGTTGAATTCCTTTGCCCAGCCAGCGCAGAACCATGTCAAGCTGGCCTTGCAGGGAGCGTTCTTAGGCCCCAAAAACTTAACTACCTGGTACGCCTACGTGCCCGACATTGAAATCGAAGGCACAACCATCGGCAACAACCCCAAAGACAGCAACTCATCTCAACCCGCTAATCCGGTTGATCGAGGCATTGCCCTCACCCTACCAGGATTCGCCGGTACCTATTTCTCCAATAGCCCTATTTTTCCGGCAAACCAGTTCGGTGTGAAGGGCAATTTTACCTGGGGTGAGGCTCTCCACGTTAACCGCAACACGGGCTCCTTTCGGCGACCAGCATCGGCCTCTGTGGTCTACAACATTCTCAAAATCGCCAGGATAATGGAAGAAATCCGCCGGATGTATGGTGGGCGGGCCATTAAGATTAATTCCTGGTATCGGGATCCGGCTACTAATGCTGCTGTCGGAGGAGCCAGGTTTTCTCGTCACCTGTCTGGGGATGCTGTGGATTTCGTGATTCCTGGGATTAGCTGCTTTGATGTCTACGCTCGACTCAGCCCATGGTGGGGAAGTCGTGGCGGGTTGGCCAGCTCTTCAGTATTTACCCACATTGATGTGCGCGGCTATTGGGCTCGGTGGGACTATGGTTACTGAGCTACAGGGTTAGAAACTCTCTCATGTAGGTATTCACTAATTCCGGCTGTTCTTGCTGCACCCAGTGACTACAGCGGGGAATGTAGCGCAGGTGAAAATCCCGCACATAGTCTTCGGTGCCCACGGTGAGTTCCTTACCCAGGGCCGCATCGTCTTCGCCCCAGATCAAAAGCGTGGGAACTTCCAGCGTTGGCCAGGTTTGCATGAGGCCGGTGCTAAGCGGCAGTGCCCGGTAGTAGTTCACCATTGCCGTCAGCGCACTGGGTTGGGCGGCAGCGGTTTTGTAGGCTTGCAGGTCAGCCTCGCTAAAGGCCGCCTTACGCACGGCCATACCCCAAAAGATTTGCTCAATCAGCCAGTAATCTGCTCCTTGCAGCAGCAGTTCAGGCAAAAGCGGCAGTTGAAATAGGGCAATGTACCAACTGCGCATGAGTTGTTGAGGAGTGCGCAAGCCCGCCGCAAATTTAGCCGGGTGCGGAATGTTGAGGGTAATCAAGGCATCCAGCCGTTGGGGATGGGCGTAGGCCAAGGCCCAGGCGATCGCCCCGCCCCAGTCGTGCCCCACCAGGGTACACCGCTCAAACCCCAGAGCCCGAATTGCCCCCGCCACATCCTCGATCAGCACCTCCAAGCGATAGGCCTCGACTCCAGCGGGCTTATCGCTCTCGTTGTAGCCGCGCAAATCTAGCGCTACGCAGGTGTAGTCTGCTGCGAATTCCGTGAGCTGGTGCCGCCAGGAATACCAGAACTCTGGAAACCCGTGCAGAAAAAGCATCAGTGGCCCCTGCCCTTGGGTAACATAGTGGAGCCGCACGCCGTTGGTTTCTAAAAAGCCGTGCCGCCAAGTGTCAGAGCTAGCCATGATCTTTTTCAGGAAGAACGTCCTGAGATCACTATAACGAGGATGAGGGATAGCAGAGGTGGGCGGGAGTGGGCCTATGATTAACTCAGTGTGACCGTGTGGCCCATCCCTCGGAATTCCTCATGATTTCTATCCAAGCGCCTTTGCACGTTGCGTTAAACGTCAGCAATCTGGCCCTGGCTGAGGCTTTTTACGGCGGCATTTTGGGGTTAACTCCCGTAGAACGGCCCCTGTCGTTTCCAGGCCTTTGGTACCAGGTAGGCGAGTTTCAGATTCACCTGATTGTAGCGGAGGGCTACCAAATCCAGCCGCGCAACCTAGAAAAGTGGGGTCGCAATGCCCACCTGGCCCTCGCAGTGGAGAATTTAGCGGCGGCTAAGGCCGCCCTGGTAGAGGCGGGATACCCCATGCAGACCAGCGCTTCGGGGCGGGCGGCACTGTTTACTCAAGATACCGATGGCAACATTCTTGAGCTGAGTCAGGCCATTTAAGGCTAGCTGCATAGCGGCAATTGACACGGGCAGAGCCAAGGCTAACTAGGTGCCCAGGCTTAATGCGAATATGTTTTACTAGCTGACTTAATAAAATTCCATTAGCTTGTTGAAAATAATTTTTAAGTAAATAGGGCCATGCTCCTTAACCTAAACGCCGCCAAATCTGGGAATTTACCGCGAGCCTAGAAATCTTGCGCGGCTGAAGTACATCGGCGCTCTCCATCGGTGATCTCCCCTGTCCCTTTCGACAAGAGGAACCCAGAGATTAGATAGCCAGAAGCCGAGGGATTTAGACCCAAGCTCAGGCATACCTCACTAAATTGGGAAGCACTATGACAAGCTTAAGACTTCCCGAAGAAATCCCATATAGCTGTTGTCATACCTTGCTTAATTTAGGAATCTATGTCAATAGTAGTGAGGCGATAGAGAGCTAGTTTCGCTCTTTTGGCCTACTTGTTCGCCATTAAGCGCTTTGATGCCACCTGCTATGCTGCAAACCACCTTAAAACTCTGGACTGGCCTCGGTACCTACGTTTTAGCCCATGCTGGCGCAACGGCCCTGGCAGTAACCGAAACAATACCGGCTGATCCAACCCGACTAACGCCGAACCACGCGGCTGAGCTAGTTGCCCAGAATAATCTCTGTAGACCCTTTGCCGTAACGGATGGCGGCGAGGGTGGCGAAGGCGGCGAAGGCGGCGAAGGCGCGAGTGAGCCTACAACACCAGAGGTCACCGCTATTGTGCTACCGCCGGAGCAGCAGTTTCGAGATCGCCAGATTGTCGCAGATTTTGTTGAGGAGTTGATTGTCCCCAACTATGGACTGCTGACCGAACGCTCAGGCGAACTCGCGGATGCCGTGGCAACCTTTGTAGAAACGCCTAACCAGGTCAATTTAGACACCGCCCGGGAAGCTTGGCTGGCGGCCCGTATTCCTTGGGAGCAGAGTGAAGCCTTTGCCTTTGGCCCGGCGGCTTCCCTAGAATTAGATGCCCAGCTCGACGACTGGCCCCTGAACGAAACCGATGTCATCGCTGTCCTCGATAGTTCCGAGGCGCTAACGCCGGAGTATGTAGCCGGTTTGCAAACCAGCCAGAAAGGTTTCCACGCCATTGCCTTTCTGTTGTTTGGCACCGATGCAGACAAGCCCCTGGATGCCTTTACGCCCCGGGAACTTGAGTACCTGGCGGCTGTTGCCCCTGTGTTCGACCAGACTGCTAACGATCTCCTGGCTAGCTGGACGGAAGGACTGGAGGGCTTTCCGCCCTATGGGGAAGAGTTCACCAGTGCCGGGGCTGGCAGCAGTGCCTACCCAACCGTGCAGGCGGCGGGCGAAGAAATTGTGCAGGGCATCTTGGGGATTTTAGACGAGCTGGGCAACATCAAAATTGGGGAAGCGCTGGATAGCCAGAATCCCTTTTTGCTGGAAAGTCGTTTTGCCCACAGCTCACTGCAAGACTTTAAGGACAACTTAACCAGTGCCGAAAATGCCTACCTGGGCAGCTTTGCCCTGCAAGGCACCGAGGGGCAGGGGCTAAGTACCTTTGTCGCCGCTATCGATCCGGCTCTGGATGCCGAGATTCGTGTCCAGATGCAGGCGGCCCGTACAGCTCTGGAAGCTATTCCTGGCCCCATTGAGCGCACCCTCTGCGACGCTGAGGCCCGACCGCAAATTGAAGCAGCCCAGGAAGAGATTCTGACGCTCTTTGAAACCGTTTCAACGCGGGTGCTACCGCTGGTGCAGCAGTGATGCTCAGGAAAGGCAGGGCTAGATGGCATGGCCTCTGGTCGGGTTTAATCGCCATGGTGGTTGGCATCGGACTTTCGAGCTTGCTGCACGGATCGGCTTACTCTCAAATTCCGCTTCCCCAGGCGGGCGGCGAAACAACGGTGCACAACCGCACCTCCCGCGCCTACGAGCAGCCCGCCCCCAATCTGGATGCCTACTGGGCCGACCTGCACGCCGCCGGAGATATCGCCTTTGAAGCCGCCTTTGTGACGGCGCCTGCGCCGGTAAACCCTGGTTTGGGGCCACTGTTTAATGGCACGTCCTGCGCCGGTTGCCACCTCAAAAATGGCCGGGGTATGGCCAAGCAAGGGCAGCGCGTGGTGCGGGTAAGCCACCTAGAAGCAACCAAGCTAGACCCCAGTGATGACCCAGGAGTCTATGCGGCAGAAACCCCAGCCCCCGGTGGCAATGCCTTTCCGGTGCCAGGTTTGGGGCTTCAGGTGCAGGAGCATGGGGTGCACGGGTTTGCTCCGGAGGCCGTGGTGCAGGTGACATGGCAAGAGCAGCCCGGTCGCTATGGGGATGGAACACCCTACACGCTGAGATCGCCCCAAATCCAGCTCTACCGCCCCGACAACACACCCGTAGGGGATGGAGTTTTAATATCCAACCGCATTCCCCAGCCAGTGTTTGGGGCTGGCTTGCTAGAGGCCATTGCCGAGGCCGATATCCTGGCCCAAGCCGACCCCGATGAGCGCAATGGCGATGGCATTTCGGGCCGGGCCAACCGGGTGTGGGATGTGGTGCAGCAGGCTCCGATGCTGGGGCGATTTGGCTGGAAGGCCAATACCCCCACCCTGCTGCAACAGACGGCTGCCGCCTACGTGAACGACATGGGAGTGACCAATCCCCTCTTCCCCGCCGCCGATGGTTCCCAGGACATTGACCAGGAAACCCTCACCGCTGCTGCTGTTTACGTCCAAACCCTGGCGGTACCGGCCCGTACCCTGCTAGATGATGCCCGTGTGCAGCGGGGAGAGCGCCTATTTGCTGAAGCCAACTGCACCGCCTGCCATCTCTCGACCTGGCGTACCGGCAATCACCCAATTCCGGCCCTGGCTGAGCAGACCATTCATCCTTACACCGACCTGCTGCTTCACGATATGGGCACTGGCCTGGCCGATGGCCGCCCCGATTTTGAAGCCTCCGGTAACGAATGGCGGACGCCACCGCTCTGGGGCATTGGCCTGGCTCAAACCGTGCTGCCCTATTCGGGCTTTCTCCACGATGGCCGAGCCCGTACGCTGGAAGAAGCCATTCTCTGGCACGGCGGCGAAGCTGAATTGGCTAAGGAAACCTTTCGTACGATGTCAGCGGCGGATCGAGAGGCGTTGATCTGGTTTTTGCGATCGCTCTAAACTCAAATCTCCAAAATGAGACTATAAATTATGACAGCTCAAAGCCCCTCTCCCAAGGTTGGGAGAGGGGTTTGGGGTGAGGGCAAATATAGCGGGACAAATAGCACTCCGGTTGGTTAGAAGTAGCGGTTGGTTAAACGTAAAATCCGTTTCCGTCTTTATCCCTCTGCCTTCATCCTGCCGCTGAGTTTATGGGTCATCCGCACCAAATCAACAGAACGGCTAATGTTTAGCAGGTCTTCCAGCGCAAACCATGCCAGGTTGTGGGATTCCTCTGAAATAACAAACTCAGTCTCTTTAGTAACCAACAAATATCGAACATCGTAATGTATGTGGGCTGGTTCTTTGGCCGCAGGGATAGAATGATGATCAACATCAAAATACTTCTTTGCAACGGCTCAATGGTCTGA
>JAAUUR010000075.1 GCA_012031045.1 Leptolyngbyaceae cyanobacterium SM2_5_2 | reverse complement strand
ACCAAGGAACTGATTGCGGCGGCCCTGGCTACCCAGGGGCAGGTTCTCAAAACCCAGGCTAATTACAACAACGAGATTGGTGTTCCTAAAACGCTGCTCCAGCTTCAGCCCCAGCACGACTATGGGGTGATTGAAATGGGCATGCGCGGGCCAGGGGAAATTGCCCTGTTGGCTAAGCTAGCCGCCCCTGACATTGCGGTGATTACCAACGTGGGGACGGCGCACATTGGCCGTCTGGGATCTGAGCAGGCCATTGCCAATGCCAAGTGCGAATTGCTGGCTGAACTGCCCAGGCACAGTGTCGCTGTGCTTAATCACGATAATTCCCGGCTCATGGCCACAGCCCGGCAGGTTTGGGCAGGCCGCACCATCACCTTTGGCTTAGACGGTGGCGATGTACAGGGCAGGCTGGTGGATGCTCAGACCTTGGACGTGGCGGGAGTCCTTCTGCCCCTACCCCTGCCGGGTCGCCACAATGCCCTTAACTTTTTGGCGGCGATCGCGGTTATGCAAGCCCTGAATCTAGACTGGCGCGTCCTGAGCCGGGGGTTATCTATTGACCTGCCCGGTGGCCGTGCTCGGCGCCTGGTCTTACCCAACGACATTCTGCTACTAGACGAAACCTACAATGCCGGGTTTGAATCAATGACCGCTGCCCTTAATTTGCTAGCCGAAACCCCTGGTCAACGTCGTATTGCTGTACTAGGCACGATGAAAGAACTTGGGGCTCAATCCGTAGAACTACACCGACGGGTGGGCGAAGTTGTCAGTCAGCTGAAGCTAGACAGGCTGCTTATTTTGGCGGATCCAGAGGAAACCATTGCCTTGGCTGAAGGTGCTCACCCAGTTGCTACAGAAACCTTTACGGCGCATGACATGCTGGCCAGTTTTCTTAAATCCCTGCTGCAACCGGGCGATCGAGTATTGCTTAAGGCTTCCCGCTCTGTGGTGATGGAGAAGGTAGTTGATCAGGTGGTGGCTAGCTTGAAGAACCGTGAACTGAGCTGATTCCTTTGAATACATTCTTGGCGATCCCTAATCAAGCGTTTTTGATAATAGACCTCTCCAGAAAAGATTTTTGATGGGCTTGTAGCAAGGGCTCCAGACCTTATTTTGACAATTATTTGGAGAGGTCTAATACCTAATCTGCAAAATCGATAAGCCTGTGATGTTGCAATGCGACAGAATTGCAGCATTTTTTACGATTTCCTAATGGCAATAACTCTCTGACCCGATTCGTAGGACAATCTACCGCTAGACCAGTGGCGCAGGACGGCTTGGCCTATCCCACGCCACTGGTCTAGGCAAAAATCACAGGGGTTACTATGAAGCGTCGGCGACTGATGAAGACCACGGGCTATGGTGCAATTGCTGCTACCACGGCTAGTCTAGCTGCTTGTGCCCAAGGAACAACCACTGACAGCACAACCGAGGCCCCAGCCGTAGACAACGAAGCACTACCCAAAATTGACTGGCAAATGGCCACCAGTTGGCCCGCTTCCCTGGATACGATTTTGGGCGGAGCACAAACCTTTGCTGAGCGCGTGAGTGCCATGAGTGGTGGACGCTTTACGATCACCCCCAGGGCGGCGGGGGAAATTGCGCCCCCGTTGGAAGTGCTAAATGTTGTCTCGCAAGGGGCTGTACCCTGTGGCCACAGTGCTTCCTACTACTACACCGGCAAAAGTCCGGTGATGGGCTTTGGGGCTAGCCTACCCTTTGGGTTTACGCCTCAGCAGCAGAACGCCTGGCTCTATGAAGGAGGTGGTTTGACCAAACTCCAGGAGTTCTACGCCAAAACTTTCAATGCTATCCAGTTTCCAGCCGGTAACACGGGTGCTCAGATGGGGGGCTGGTTCCGGCGAGAAATTTCCTCCGTTGCAGATTTGGCTGGGTTGAAAATGCGCATCCCTGGTCTGGGTGGCCAGGTGATGAGTAAGCTAGGCGTAACGGTGCAAACTCTGCCCGGCGGGGAAATTTTCCAGGCGCTGCAAACCGGAGCCATTGATGCCGCCGAATGGGTTGGCCCCTACGATGATGAGAAGCTTGGATTAAACAAAGTCGCGCAGTTTTACTATTACCCGGGCTGGTGGGAACCTGGCACTACCCTAGAAGTTCAAATTAACCTTGACGAGTGGAACAAACTGCCCCAGGTGTATCAAGACATTATCCGCACGGCCAGTTTTGAGGCCAACTTGGAAATGCTATCGCGCTACGAGACGCGCAACAATGAAGCACTACAGCGATTAGTAGACGGTGGGGTAGAGCTGCGTCAATATAATGACGATATTCTGACCGCTGCCCAGCAGGCTTCCTTTGCCCTGTATGACGAATTTGCCGCTAACGATGCTGACTTTAAAGCAATTTATGAGGATTGGCAGGGATTTCGCGATCGCATTCAATCCTGGAGTAGTCTTAACCAGGGCAGCTTTGAGCGATTTATCTATGCCAATCTCTAGTGTTTTCGAGTGCTATAGCTCATCCATCGTTCAAACCTAGTGTTTGAACGATGGGAAGCTCCATAAGCTAACGCTGATTTGAAATAACTCCATATGCTGGCTTTTGCCTATGGTGACTCAGCCTAATTCAATACTCAAGAATTTGTATGATATTGACTACCAGATGTAGAACCGGACATCGGTGGTGGTTTTGTTCCAGACGGGTACTGCGCACCATGATCTAGCGCCCCCATTACCCGCCCAAACGTATTGTGGAACGGAATGCCGTGGGGCAACTCTAAAAAGGTCTCTAACCACAATTGCTTCGCTTGGCCATAGCGCTCGATGGCGACAAAGCCATCCGCCCCAGTCAGCACGGCTAAAATCGCAATGGTCACAATTGCCATCAGACTAACGAATGCCAATCCCCCTACCCCTGCTATTCTGTCCAGTACGATTTGTACCAAATTAGATGCAATTACATTAGAGACAATTACCCTGCGCGATAGCACCCCTTATTGCGGCGACTAACTACGAGTAGGCTACAGCTACCTAGGCCCGATTCACTGTTCTCAACAACCAAAGCGAAGCCGCTAATGAGACAAAATGGGCCAGTAGCGTGTTGATGTTAGCCTGCACCACAAAAATATCAAAGGCTTCTACGTACTGGTTAATATTGCCCGGTACAAACACGGTGCCCCCTTGAGGTTGGGCCAACGCCTTAGCCAGCAACGAACCAATCAGCGCTTGACCACCAAAGAGAGTAATTAACATGCCAGCCATGCTAATGATAATGCCAATCCGCAAGGCCTGGAGCGCATCTTTAGGGCTGGGTCGTCGGCTGGCATCACGACTGCGTAACCGCCGACTAATCAAGGTGTAGCGAAAGGCCCAATAAGCACTGACGTAGACGGCCAGCAAACCGGCTGCGGCTAAGGTCAGGCCCACCCCAGCGCCTGGGTTACCACCAGCCCCCGATCTCGCCGTCACGCTCACCAGGGCAAACATCAGCACCAAACTGGAGACTATGGCCAGCACCACCTGTACCCAAAAACTAATCCATCCGGCCAAGCGGAAGGAACTTACAATGCGGCGTACCGCTGGGGGTAGGGTGTACTCGAAGTCGCTGTTCATATTCCTAGATTTTAGACCAACGTCAACTACCTTGAACCTTAAACCCTCACACTCAATGCTAGAGTGAATCAAAACTTTCCCAATCAGCTATGGCTTTTTCTGTCGATGATGCTAAAGCCCATTTAGAGTCCCTTTGTGCTAGTTGGGGGGCACGGGTAGACTACCTGGCGATTCGTCTGGAACAGTCAGAGGGGACAGAGATTTTTCTGAGGGGTGGAACCATTGAAACCCTGAGTGAAGGCATGGCCATTGGCGGCCATGTGAGGGTCTGCTATCGAGGGGGTTGGGGGTTCGCCAGCTTTAACGATTTAAACAGCCTGGGTAGCCATGTTGAAGCGGCCGTGGCGGCGGCGCGGTTAGTGGGCTGCGATGAAACTCTGCTGGCTCCCATTCAGCCTGTGCAGACAAGCCTACGATTGCCGTTGAGCGGCACTGACCCGCGCCAAATTCCCTTAGCCCGTAAGAAGGCGCTATGCAGCCATTACGCTGACCTGTTGCAGAGCATTGACGATCGCATTACCACCACCTCTATCCGATATACCGATACGGCCCAACGGGTGTTGCTGGCCACGTCCGAGGGCACGCTGATCGATCAAGCTTGGTCAGATATGGAAATGCGCTTTGCGGCCACGGCCAGAGATGGCAACACGGTGCAGACCGGGCGCGAAACCACAGGCTCTCGTAAGGCCTATGAAGACTTAGAAAATCTGGATGCTCAGGTGATAGATTCAGCCCGGCGGGCGATCTCGGCACTAGAGTTGCCTACGGTGCGCGGGGCCGCCTACGAGGTGGTCATCGATCCCATTTTGACGGGGCTGTTTGTGCACGAAGCCTTTGGCCACCTGTCTGAGGCTGATATGACCTATGAGAACCCCGATTTACTAGAGGTAATGAACATAGGGCGTCGGTTTGGCCCAGAAAATCTGCAAATCTTTGACGGGGCTGTTCCCCCAGGGCATCGAGGCAGCTATTTCTATGACGATGAGGGAACTCCCGCTAGCACCACCCAACTGATTCGGGATGGCGTACTGGTAGGTCGGCTGCATTCTCGCGAAACGGCAGGCAAGCTGGGCGAACAGCCCACCGGCAATGCCCGTTGCCTCAACTACCATTACTCGCCCCTAGTGCGGATGACTAACACTTGGATTGAGCGCGGTACTACCCCTGTTCAGGATCTGTTCGTCGATATTAAAGAAGGGGTCTATGCCCGCAACTGGCTAGAAGGCATGACCAATGGCGAAATGTTCACCTTTACAGCTGGTGAAGCCTGGATGATTCGCAATGGACAACTGGCTGAACCTGTGCGGGATGTAACGTTGTCGGGCAATGTGTTTCGCACGCTGGCCGACATTGTGGCCATTGGCGATGATTTTTACTGGGATGAGTCGGGCGGCTGTGGTAAGGGTGGGCAAAATGGGCTGCCCGTGGGCTGCGGTGGGCCTAGTTTGCGAATCAAGAACGTTGTTGTCGGCGGCGAGGTCGCAGATTAGCCGCTTAACTACCGGGCCTTTTTCCCTTTGGCAGAGCGCCGATTCCCCTTGGGCGGCGTTTGGTGGTCACCAAAGTACTTTTCGCTACGGTATCGCAGCCACACTCTCAAAGTTTGAGGAATTTGGTCTTTTTGTGCCTGAGTTAGCGTGTTGTATAGCGCTAGAGCTTTTTCCCGCTCGCCCCGGCAGGCCGCATTGTTATGGGCATCCCAGTAGCGGCGGGCCGCCCGAATGCGGCGGCAAACTTCTTTGACCAACTCGTTACCGTCTAGAGGAGATGGGGTTTTGGCCATAGTGGGTATTGAGGTGCTTGGGGCTAAATCACTCTAAGCTAGAACATTGTGAGTCCTTATTGTCTAACCTAAACCGCTGCATGAAAGTTGCCACCTGGAACGTTAACTCCATCCGCTCCCGTCTTGACCATGCCACGCAATGGCTGCAAAACAACCCTGTAGACGTGCTGTGTCTGCAAGAAACCAAAGTGGTGGATGCCGATTTTCCTACCGAGGCCTTTGCGGCTTTGGGTTATCAAACCTGTGTATACGGTCAAAAGTCCTACAACGGGGTGGCGCTGGTTAGTCGTCAGCCCATGGAGGCCGTGCAGTGCGGCTTTACGCCCGTGTTGGGAAAAGAGCGTGTTGGGGATTTAGATGACCAGCGGCGAGTTATAGCCGGCCTATATGACGGCGTTTACGTGGTTAATCTCTATGTGCCCAATGGCAGTTCAGTGGGTAGCGACAAGTATGCTTATAAGCTGGCCTGGCTAGCCTGTTTGCAAGACTACCTAGCCGCTTTGTTGGCTAACTACCCGTTGCTGAATGTCTGCGGCGACTTCAATATTGCCCTGGAGGATAGGGACATCTATAACCCTGAAGCCAAAGCCAATCACATCATGGCATCGCCCTTGGAGCGGGAAGCCCTGAAAGCCGTCTTAACCGTGGGGCTAGCCGATGGCTTCCGGAAGTTCACTGATGAAGGCGGGCACTTTAGCTGGTGGGATTATCGAGCGGGTTCCTTTCGGCGTAACCTGGGCTGGCGCATTGACCATCATTACCTATCCACCGCCCTCTACGATCTCGCCACAACTTGCACCATCGATATCGAGCCCCGCCGCTGGGAAAAGCCCAGTGACCACGTGCCCGTGATAGTGGAGTACTGAGGGCCAATGTTCTCACTCAACCCACCGCAAGGCCCGTTCAACAAAAGCGTTAAGATAGACAGGCTAAGCAGAGATTCTGCCAATGGGCCATTAAGCACCGAGACGCTGACCTAGGTAGCCTCTCGCCAAGCTTTGGCCCTATCCTTGATTAGATTTCAGCGAACAGCACTACGGGTTAATGGCAACACTACACATTGGTTGGTTTCCTCAGGCGCAACAGTTTTTTCTCTGGGGAGAAGCCTGGAAACCGTTGCCTCAGGGTGGATTCGAGGCTTGGGAGGGGATCAGCCTGCATCCCTATGTAATTGCCCAACCTGACATAACGGCCCTCTTAACTCGATTACAGCTACAAATCGGTGCTAGAAGCGAGGCCAAAAGCCTGTTGCCTGCAGCGTTAACGGCGGCCAACGGCTCCTCTCCGTCGGAGGCACGCCACGCCGCTACCCGTACCGCTAAACGGCACACCGGACGGCGATCCTCTTTCCGACAAGCGGTTGAGCCCACCTGGGGAGAGGCGATCGCTCAACTCCCCTCCGATCTAGAGGCTGAGGCACTCCAGCCTATTCACTCGGCCTATGGAGAAGCCCAGGATAGGGCCGAGTCCTCTACTATTCGCGTCCTCCATCCCTGGCAGTTGCAAGGTTGGTGGTTACCCCCTACCGATGTGCTATCGTTGCTGCTGGCGCTGCCCCTTGGTCAGCAACCCTTACCAGGTACCGATGTAATCGGCGATGATCTGCGATTTTGGGGCCATCTTGCTCGTTGGGGGTTAAATCTTCTAGCCAGGGGCAAGTTCTTACCCACCATTGAACTAAATAGTCAAACCCTGGCCGCTAACTGGCGTCCCCTGCTAGACAGTGCCGCCGACCAAGAACGGCTGCGCAATTTCTCCTTAGCCATGCCACAGCTTTGTCAGAGCTATTTGCCGCCCAACCGGGTCGAGGCAACACTGAGTTGCGCCATGCCAGCTAATACGGCCCAAGACCTGCTAATTTCGTTTTTGACGGTACAGGTTGATCATCAAATTCGCCAGATTACCCAGGCTCAGCCCCTCAATGGGTTGGCAACCCTGGGGCAAGAACTCCCTCTTCTACCCTGGCTTCAGGCTCTTACCAAGCCCCAGCACACCCTAGAAGCAAGTCCTGCGGCAGCGGCCCGTCTACAAGAAGCCCTAACCACCTGGACTACGCCGCTACAGCGCCTGGCCGCTGATCCAGCTGCGCAGTTTCGTTTGCGCCTGGTGCTGCAGCCGCCAAACGCACTCGAACAGCCCTGGTTACTACAGTATTACCTCCAGTCCGTGGCGGTGCCCGCCTGGAAGCCCAGCGCTGAGTTTATTTGGCAACATCCGGTGGCCGAACTTCGGCATCAGGGCGCTACCCTCAAAAACCCACAAGAAACCTTGCTGGCGGGGCTGGGGCGGGCCGCTCGGTTCTACGACCCCATTCGCGAGAGCCTGCATCAGGCACACCCCACCCACTGTGAGCTAGACCCAATTCAGGCCTACCAATTTATTAAGGCCGCCGCCTGGCAGCTGCAAGACAACGGCGTGGAGGTGGAACTGCCCCCTGGGCTAGCCCCCTCTACCGATGAAACGGAGACCCGCCTGGGGCTCAAGGTGCAGGCTGAGGTGCCACCAACCCAGCAGCGGCAGCGCCTGGGCCTAAAGAGCTTGCTCAACTTTCAGTGGGACTTGTCTCTGGCAGGTGAAACGATCAGTGCGGCAGAATTTGAACGGTTGATTAACCAGGGCTCACCGCTGGTAGAAATTAACAGCAAATGGGTTGAGCTCCGGCCTCAAGATGTGAAAGCAGCCCAGCGCTTTCTAGAAGGCCAGAAAACCGCCGCTCCCCTATCTGTGGAAGATGCCTTACGGATTAGCACCGGCGATACGCAGCTGATCGACAAGTTGCCTGTCGTTAGCTTCGAGGCCTCTGGTTCGCTGCAACAGTTAATTGACACCTTAACTACCGGCAACCAGGCGCTAGAGGCCATGGTCGAGCCATCCGGCTTCAAGGGTAAGTTGCGCCCCTACCAGGCCAGGGGGGTGTCGTGGTTAGCTTTTTTGGAGCAGTGGGGGCTAGGAGCCTGTCTGGCAGACGACATGGGGTTGGGTAAAACCATCCAACTCATCGCCTTTTTGCTGCATCTAAAAGCTAACGACTGGCTGGAAGCGCCTGTCCTGCTAATTTGCCCGACCTCGGTGCTAGGCAACTGGGCCAAGGAGGTCAAGCGGTTTGCGCCTAAACTCAAAACCCTGGTACACCACGGAGACAAACGCGCTAAGGGCAATACCTTCGCCAAAGTTGCCCAGAGCAAAGATTTGGTTATCACTAGCTACGCCCTGGTCTATCGAGATTTGCAGCTGTTCCAGCCGGTGTCGTGGCAGTGTTTAGTACTAGACGAAGCCCAGAACATCAAAAACGCTGAAGCCAAGCAATCTAAAGCTGTACGGCAGCTTGAGGCGCAGTTCCGCGTTGCCCTCACGGGTACGCCGGTAGAAAACCGTCTGACTGAACTATGGTCGATTATGGATTTCTTAAACCCTGGCTACCTGGGGCCTAAGAATTTTTTCCAGCGTCGGTTTGCCACCCCAATTGAGCGCTACGGTGATACAGCTTCCCTTAAAACCCTGAAGTCTCTGGTGCAGCCCTTTATTTTGCGCCGCCTGAAGACCGATCGCACCATCATTCAAGACCTACCCGAAAAGCAAGAAATGACGGTCTTTTGTGGGCTGGCCGCTGAGCAGGCTAACCTATATCAACAGACGGTAGAGGCGGCTTTAGCTACCCTAGATGAGGCCACTGGCGTGCAGCGCAGGGGGCAAATTCTGGCGCTGTTAACCAAGCTGAAGCAAATTTGTAACCATCCCGCTCTCTTTTTACAGGAGCCCAGCCTGGGCTTGAAGGGGCGTTCGGTCAAGCTCCAGCGGCTGGATGAAATGGTAGAAGAACTGGTAGCAGAGGGAGATCGCGCCCTCATCTTTACCCAGTTTGCCGAGTGGGGCAAGTTGCTCCAGCGCCACCTTAGTGCCCATTTAGGCTACGAATCGCTCTTCCTCTACGGCAGCACTAGCCAGGCTCAGCGAGAAGCCATGGTCGATCGCTTCCAAAATGACCCGGCTGCGCCTCGGCTGTTTATTCTCTCGCTTAAAGCCGGGGGCGTAGGGCTGAACCTGACCCGCGCCAACCACGTGTTCCACTTCGACCGCTGGTGGAACCCAGCCGTTGAAAACCAGGCCACCGATCGCGCCTTTCGCATTGGCCAAACTCGCAATGTGCAGGTACATAAGTTTGTTTGCACCGGCACATTGGAGGAACGCATCCACGACATGATTGAAAGCAAAAAAGCGCTGTCAGAACAAGTGGTTAGCGCTGGTGAAACCTGGCTAACTGAACTGGATACTGACCAACTTCGCACCCTGCTACTGCTTGATCGTGGTGCCATTATTGATGAGGGAGACTGAGGGCAATCCGCTACATACTTTAGCCCAAACCAGAACATTGCTATCCCGACCAATTGGGTGGGTATTAAAATTGGGTTAGTTCGGGTAGGGGATGTCCTATGGCAACGACTGCAGATGACGTTCAGGAGAGAACGTTGTAATTCTGAATGATGCGCAATTTGCACCCCAGATTTGGTAGGCCTTACTGGCAGAAGGCAAGACTTCCACCGCCTAGATTAAAGACTTGATTGAAAAAAACGCTGAAATGATAGGATGAAGCCTTGTAACGAGATGTAACGTTGCCGCCTGTTTTCAAGCAACCGCAGTGACCTGGTTGCAGCCTGAGTTATCAGTTAGTCTGGCACTCAGCCTAGCCCGCTTTCGTCACTGGCACAGACTACGATGACAGCGATGGCATCAAGACGTTAAGGTTCTTACTGATGTTTTGTCTCTTGGCCTAGACCGTTTCCTTTGGAGGTACACGATGAAATCCCTCAAGCGCGCTGCACAATTGACTGCCCTTGGCCTAATCGCCGCCACGGTAGCGGCGGTGCTAGGCACAGCAATGCTTACCCCGCCAAGCCAGGCTCAAACGGGGTTGACGATCTTTGGCGGCATCGAGCCAGAATTTCGCCTTGGCTATGTGATTGATTTCAACGCCCCTCGTAGCAACAATGCTCGATACTATCTCCAGGTCAATCGCAACAAGCTGCCCCGAGAAGTTATTTCTCTACAGATTGATTACCCCGAAACGTTTATTGAACGGCAGGGCCAACTTGATTCAAGCGCTATTGAACTACGCCGGGGTGATTGGCGCGGTAACGAAGTGATTCCTGTAAAAGCTATCGACTGGATTGAGGAAGAAGGCCGCATTGAAATCATTCCTGAACAGCCTATTCCGGCTAACACCAATTTTGTGGTGGTGTTTTCTAATGTGCGCAATCCAAACCGCTATGGCTATCACTACTTTAACCTGCGGATGATGTACCAAGGGGATGTTATTGACCAGTATGTAGGGACTTGGCCTTTAGAATTGGGTGCCGGAGATAATTAATAGCCATGAAATCTCCGGAGAAGCTGGTAACTAGAACTCCGGAGATAGTGAGTAGCCAGAACTTTGGAGATAATTATTAACCAGAGTCTGTATGCAAGGCGTAGTCATCTTCAAGTAAGGCCACCAGCCTAGTCATCATCGTCACCATCATCATCGTCATCGTCGTCGTCATCGTCCCCCTCCGGACTGACATCGCCAGACGGGGCATCGTCATCACCGCTGGGTGCATTAGCTGGGCCTCGGCAGGCTGAAGATACTAAGAGCAGGCCAAGGCTAAGGCTACTAGTGGCAGAGGTTTCCAGCGATTTATCATAGTTCTTGACTCCATCTAACAATCAGCATTTATTGACACTAAAGTGGTGTTCCTCCAGGGTCAATGGGCAGTTTTCTATCGTGTCAATAAGCAGCATCGTTGGTGTCAACAACATAGAACCATTGAGGTTTCCAGGCAGGGCTGTCAGGTTACATTGTCATGGCGGCTTTCTTCTACAGTAGGGTTTAAGGTTTTTGCCTAGCCTGGTAGAAGGCTACCAGGGGACTCCATAGAAGCGATCGGTTGGAGTGGTGTCATAGGGCTGCAAGATAGATTTGTTTCTTGATCAAAATCGGTGCTACTATGGAAAACCTGTGACTTTACATCGTATAACCTAGGCAGCAGAGGTAGCCTGATGAGTAAGCGTACCCTAGAAGGAACCAACCGCAAGCAAAAGAGAACTTCCGGGTTTCGCGCTCGGATGCGATCTCACACCGGCCAAAATGTAGTTAAGGCCCGGCGGCGTAGGGGACGGGCTAAGCTAGCCGTTTAGCCCCATAGTCGTTGGCAAGGTCTCGTTTAATCTAAGTTTGGCTGATCTGCCTTGAGGCTATTTCGGAGCCTGCGCCGTATGGAGGGTTAAACACTTGTGCTGCGTAAGCCTTACCGCCTGCGGTCTTCCCGTGAATTTTCTCGCGTCTATCAATCCGGTCGCAAGGCTGTTTCGCCTCACCTGGTAGTGCGTGTACTGGAGCATCCCCCAGAGGCTCAGCCTGAACAGGCTGAGCTCTGGTGTTGGTTAAGTCCCCACAAGCACCAGCGCGAATTGGAATTGTGGTGAGCCAGAAAGTGAGCAAGCATGCTGTGGTACGAAACCGCCTTAAACGCCAAGTTCGGGCGATTATGGCAACGTTACTGCCAGATTTGCCTGCTAATCTATGGATTGTAATCAATCTACGTCCAGAAGCCGATCAGTGCGAATATGGCGAATTTTTGCGAGAATTAAAACAGCTATTCAAGCAGTTAGAGGTTATCCATGGGCATTCGTGAGGATGTTTTTTACGAGGGCGGCCCTCACATTGGTGATTTGATTATCAACATACTGCTGGGGTTTACCATCATTTGTTTACCCCTGACTGTGGGTGCTATCACTCGTGCACTCTGGCTGCGCTACCGCATTACCAATCGCCGGATTTCAGTCACTGGCGGTTGGCAGGGGCGCGAGCGCACTGACATTATCTACTCCGAAATTCGTAAAATCGTCACGGTGCCTCGCGGCGTCGGGCTCTGGGGTGATATGGTAGTGACCCTCAAAGATGGCAGTCGG
This sequence comes from Leptolyngbyaceae cyanobacterium SM2_5_2, assembly GCA_012031045.1. GTDB lineage: Bacteria > Cyanobacteriota > Cyanobacteriia > Phormidesmidales > Phormidesmidaceae > Nodosilinea. Next base: position 2,291 of record JAAUUR010000075.1, on the reverse strand, counting down.
CTTGAACTACGGGCTATGCCTAAGTTTAGGGACGTGTACAACTACATCAATGAGAAAATTTCCCCCAAGGCCAAGGCTGTCAGTGGCTCCCTAGGTGAAGTTTAACTACGGAAACCCCTAACTGGCTTGGGTGGGTTAAGGGCGGTTGAATACGGTAGATTAAGTAACTAAGCAGTTGACCTTATATCCCCCAGGGCGGGGTTAAGTACCCATGGATTTTGGTATTGGATTTCTCTCGAACAACATCATGTTGCCGATCCTGGATTTTTTCTATGGGATCGTGCCCAGCTATGGGTTAGCCATTGTGGCCTTAACCCTGGTCATTCGCTTTGCCCTCTATCCGTTGAATGCGGGGTCAATTCGCAATATGCGGCGGATGAAGGTGACCCAGCCCCTCATGCAAAAGCGAGTTAAGGAAATCCAGGAGCGGCATAAAGACGACCCCACCAAGCTGCAAGAGGAGATGAGTAAGGTCTACAAAGAGTTTGGCAACCCCCTGGCAGGCTGCTTTCCGGTATTGCTTCAGATGCCGATTCTCTTTGCGCTATTTGCCACTCTGCGGGGGTCGCCGTTCTCTGATATTGGCTACGATGTTAACTTTCAAGTCTTCCCCGAAGAAAAGATCGAGCAAATTCAGCCTCAGATTTTTAGTACGTCCCCCAAGGCCATCTATGTTTCAGAAGGCTCTCACTTCCCCATTAACGCTGTAGTGCCCGGTGGCACCAAGCTGGTCGTCGGCGAAAAGACCGATATTCGTCTCCAAACCACCGATGGCGAGAGCATTGACGCCCTGGCCGCCGAATACAACGAACAGGCGGAAGACTTTCAGCCCCGTTGGGAAGTGACCAAGGGCGAAGAGGTAATCAGCGTTGATCAAGACGGCTACGTCACCGCCCTGGCCCCAGGGGAAGCCTCCGTTAAGGTACAGCTGCCGGGCTTGGCCGCCAACAAAGGATTTCTCTTCATCAAGGCCCTGGGCCGGGTAGGGGTAACCGGAGAAGATGGTGCCATCCACTGGGACATCCTGATTATGGTGCTCTCCTTTGGCCTTAGCCTTTACCTTAACCAGGTGCTCTCGGGGCAGGGTGCGACCTCGGACAACCCCCAGCAAAATGCCGTCAACAAGTTCACGCCGCTGATTTTTTCAGGCATGTTTTTGTTCTTCCCGCTGCCCGCCGGGGTGTTGATGTACATGGTTATTGCCAATATCTTCCAAACCTTGCAAACGTTCATTCTGTCGCGGGAGCCTTTACCCGAAAACCTGCAAAAAATTGTTGAAGCCGAAAGCAGCAAGGCCGACGATAACCGCAAGACTCTGCCCTTTTGAACCTGGTCGGGCTAAGAAAAAGAAAGCTTGAGGAGAGCTATGGCAGAGCAGATTTCCACCGCCGGGGTTAGATTGGCTGACGACGCTGTTAAAGATGCAGGGTCTAGCCGCCACGGTCACCTCAGCCCTCGTAGAGGATGAATCTGGGGCCAGCTGCTGGCTGACAATCCAGGCAGAATCCCTTTCTCCCCAGCAGGTACAGGGACTAATTGGGGAAGGGGGAGCGGTCTTAGACTCGATGCAGTACCTGGCGAATACGACCCTTAACCTGGGCAAGGCAGAGACCGAGCAACAGGCTTTTACCATCGAGTTAGATGGCTATCGGGCTCGGCGCCTGGAAGAGCTAAAGACCATGGCCGCTGAGGCCACTGAGCGGGTACTGTCTACCGGGCAAGAGTTTGAAATGAAGGGTCTCTCTTCAGCCGAGCGTCGTCAAATGCACCACTTCATCAAGGCCCAGGCAGGGTTTGAAACCTTCAGTCGGGGCCGCGAGCCCGACCGGCGGTTGGTGGTGTGCTTAGCTTCCCCTGAGGAAGCTAGCACCGAGGATAACTCTAGCCATTAGGTCAATCATTGGGCCAAACCCGAGTACACTCGGCATAGGTCGGTCAACTGTTTCTACAATCTGAAACCTGATACTCAGCACCTAGCACCCTCCCCTAGGATGGCCTTATTTTTGACAGCCGGTACTAGACTTTAGCGATGGAAAAGGTATACATTCCCCATCTTCTCCAGCAGCGTGATCACACCTTGACGGTTGATATCGCCACTCATTTGCCGGACCTGGAGACGCTGACCCCCGTGCGCGGGCAGGTAACCATTACCCACCAGGGCACCTTTCTGGAGGTTAAAGGGAAGGCCGAAACCATTATTACCCTGGCCTGCCACCGCTGCCTGCAAAACTATAACCACCGCCTGTCCCTGGCCCCAGAGGAATTCATCTGGCTGCAAACCGACCCTGATC
>JAAUUR010000074.1 GCA_012031045.1 Leptolyngbyaceae cyanobacterium SM2_5_2 | reverse complement strand
CGGTTTCCGGTTCGCTGGCGGCGGTGTCAGGAACAGCGGTATCGTTTGCTGTGGTACCAGCCTCGGTGTCAGGCGTTTCCGCAATGGGAAACAGCGGTTGGGCGGCGGCTGTGTTGCTGTCCTCTAGGGTTTCTGGAGTTCTGGCTGTGCTCTGGTGAGTGCGAGGTGGTACCGAGGGATCGCTGGCCAGATCAACGTCGGCATTGCCTTCTATCCCAGAGCTAGAGAGGGGGGTGAGAGCCAGCGCCTGACCTGATCTGGCACTAAAGCTCTGATGTGGAAAGGAGGTAATGGAATTGTTGCGAGTTAAGGCTGTTGCGACGGGGGAAGTTGCAGCGGGGGAAGCATTGATGGGATTAGCCGCCGATTCGTTAATAGCAGACGGGTTAACCGAATTAGGAGAGTTTACCGCTCCTGGGGCCAGGGTCGGCTGGGCTAGGGTAGGCAGGGCCATCACAACCTGTTGAGAAGTTGGCAGTACGTTACGGTTCAGTTCTGTGCCGCTGCCAGCCCTCGTCGGCGTGGAATTGCTCCCGCCTGGCAATGGATTTTGAGCCCCCACCGCAAAGGGTGAGAGAGTGGTTACTGGCTTAGGAGATCGATTTGACAACGTCGGCCCACCCGATGCGGGCAACACCCTAGCCCGCTGAGCCCGAATTTGCTGTACCCTGACCCGCAATTGCTCCGCCGAGGAGGACACCGATTGACGCCCGGCTACTGTGGTGGCGCTAGGGAACCGGGCCGGGTTGGGAGACCTGGTAGCGCTGGGAAATAGCGGGCGAGGATTTAAAGTTTCCGGCCTGACCGCAGGCCGAGGCAACGATGCCACTCGCTCAGCCTGGGCATCGATCTGGGCGGAGTCATCATCCAAGGGGGAGGGTGAGTCTACCTGAGGGGGACCCGATCGTTCGTTGCTACAGGCCGTTAACGCTAACAAGCCGCCGCAAGAAGCCAGTGCCCAAACCCGCATCACTGAGTTACTCATCACGTTTGCCAACCAGTTTCTATGCTTTGTCTTGTCCTATTTACAGAGATACTTCACCCTATCCGCACAATCCTCAGGCTCTAAATGTAAAGGTTCTGTAGATCCTAACGGCTGCCGGGTTGACTCAGCGGCTCAAAGTCCGGCCCACCTGCCTCTAAGATGAGGACATTACCTTCTCAGACGAAAAAACCATGCGAGGCGAACTCGCCGCTCTAGCCGCGGCCTTTCTCTGGGCCATAGCCACGGTCATGTTTGGACGGCTAGGCCAAGTTTTGCCGCCCCTGGTGCTCAACTTGGCTAAGGGGACGATCGCCATCCTCCTGTTACTGGCTACGCTGCTGGTGCTACAGCGCCCCCCCAGCGGCCTAGAACGCCTGCCCGTGATAGTGTTAATCGCCAGCGGCATGATTGGTATTGGTCTGGGAGACACCGCCTATTTCGGCGCTATCAATCATCTGGGGCCTAGGCGGGCCTTACTCCTGGAAACCCTGGCCCCTCCCCTGGCGGCGCTCCTGGCCTGGGTGTTTTTGGCAGAAGTCCTCAGCCCTAGAGCCTGGATAGGCATTGCCTTGACCCTGCTAGGGGTGGTGTGGGTGATTTCAGAACGGGTACCCCAGGCGGCAGGAGTTGCCTTCCAGCCCAGTTATCGCGGCATTCTCTATGGGGTGTTGGCGGCTCTGGGCCAGGCTAGCGGAGCGGTAATGTCACGAGCGATGTTAGCTGGCACAGTAGTGGATCCGCTCTGGAGTTCGCTACTGCGCCTGGGGGGTGGGTTAGTGATTATCGTTGGCATTTTGGGCTGGCAGGGGCGGGGAGTAGAACAGGCTAGCCCCCTGCGCTCGACCAGGGTGTTAGGCATTGTGGCATTGACGGCTTTTTTAGGCACCTATCTGGCCATTTACCTGCAACAAACTGCGCTTAAATATGCGGAGGCAGGTGTTGCCCAGGCGTTAACGTCAACCAGTCCGCTGTTTGTGCTGCCACTGGCGGCCATGTTGGGCGATCACATCAGTTTCCGCGCCATCGGCGGCGTTTTAGTGGCGTTGGTTGGCGTCGGTCTCCTGGTCAATGGTTAATTCAACGGGTGCTGAGGAATTTCTCAGAGAAGCCGTTGCGCTGTCTCCGCTGATTTCCCCTACAATAAGTACCCATGTCAGTACTCATGTTCTTCGCCCGATTTTGCTATGGACTTGTTTTCCCAGGTCAGCCGTTGCCGGATTGGTAAAGTCGTTAAGTCTAGCTCCCACTGCGACTACGTAGTCCAGGTGGACGATGCCCAGGATGTGGTTGCTCCCCCCTGCCCCGAAGACTGCGGCTTTGGCCAGTTCGTTAGCTTCGACAACGACATCCGCCACTGGGCAGTGGGGCTGGTGTATAACTCTCAATTATTCAATCCACTGTTCATGAATAATGGCCCCCGCTTGTCTAGCGAGCCTGATCCCCTATTTACCCCTGACCTGGTACAGGAAACGCGCACTTTGTTGGGTATCGTGCTGGTGGGCAACTTAGCTGGAGAAGGCAATCAGCGCTACGGGGTACATGGTATTCCCAAGGTAGTGGTTCCGGCTAATACCTCGGTTTATAAGATGACTAAGGATGAGATCCATCGCTTTCACCTGAACCAGAGTGGGCAGCCACAGTTTAGCTACTACAGCCATCTGCTGCGATCGGGCGGCCTATTTGCCAGCCAACTAGCCCAGCAGGTACTGGCTGAATTAATTGATAGCCAACTTTTTCAGGACGCTGATCAAAAAGCCTTGATGGTGTTAGGCAAGGAGTTGAGCTGGAAGAACACCCTGAGCGCGATTCGATGATCTTGGCGGTACAGAGAGGCATGGCTAAAGTAATCCAGAGAGAAGCCAGAAAACAGAAGAGAACACTGGTCTCACCGACCCTCTGGGCATCTAGTACTCCACGGCGGCAGTCACACACTCATGCGCTAGGGCAGAAAAGTGGCACAAGTTTTGGCTATTACAGATCAACCCTTCATCCTGGTGCCTTCCTGTACTCGGACGGGCTGGTTGCATTGACTACCCTTCGCTGGCTAATTTGAGTAGCTCGTCGGTGGAAATTGCGGCTCATATTGGTACCTTCTAGCAGAAGCTCTAGACAGTCTTCGAGATCACTAATCAACCCTTCTCCAGCCTGATCCCCCAGCCATTGTAGGTTAGGGGACACTTCTGCCACACAACCAGTAGCTCCTGGCCGCATACATAACTTATCAAGATAAGGAATCAGGCCGGGCAGCCGCATCCTCAGCGGGCGCTGACACCATCGCAGATAGGCATTGCCACAGCTCAGCCGGTTAGCCTTGCTAACCGGCCCATTCGTTAAACCCTGCCAGTAGAGTCAGCGAACGCTTGGGCAAAGCGCTGAAATCCATTGGCTAACATTTACGCCGAGAGGCCTGGGCCCCTCATCGTGGCTTTATGGAACTTACCGTAGACTGCCATCGTCTATCAAGGCTTATTGTACAGAACTGCAAAATTCTAGGCGAGTATGATATATATGAGCACAAACGCCATAGCTCAGCTCAAAGAAACTGACAAACGTGAAACATAAACCTTAATACTTCTGTCTTGAACTATCCCAACATAGGGAATCGACCGATAGAAGTTATGCAGTAATGGTTGAACCAGAAGGTTTTTTATGGCTCGTTACACCCATTTCCTGACTCTGTCCGAAGCGACCCCAAGTTTAGGGCATTCTATCGTCAAAACGCTGGAAGCTTGTGGCCTGAACCTGGTGTACGCGAATAATGATTATTTCGTAGCTAAGGAAAAACCTGGGCAGGTCTCTCTCTCGCAGTTGACTACCATTGAGGTGCTGATTAGCCAACCCACCTGCGCGATGAACGCCGCCAAGGTAAATTTGGTCGTCAAAAACGAAGAATTGCCCCTCAAGCGTGATAACCACTGCCAGCGGGTGTTTGAGGCCGTTAGCCAGGCGATTGGGGCGGTAGTTTGAGTTTTAGAACGTTAGCTCAAAAGTGCGCTTAACCAACCTGATCTTGGTCAAGACTGTAGTGAGTATGCGAGAACGTAGTAAGTATATACAAGTAGCTGGCGAGGGTTTAGGCGCAAGTCTTGGTTAAGGGTAAGTCTTACAGATCTAGAGAGGCCTCTTCTTCCTCTTCACCCTCTTCAACCATATTGGGGCTGATTAGGGTAATGTCAAACTCATCGGGTGGCAAGGTAGATTGGCTATCGCGTTTGAGTTGATAGTAGATGGCTCTAGCCTGAGGCCCAAAGACGATTTCGTCTTCGTTCATCAGGTCGTGGGCCGGAAGTTTACGACCATTAATTAACATGCCATTAGCGCTGGGCTTGCCCTTGAGGTTACCGTCTACGATGCGATAGTAGTAAGTCTCATCGTCCTTAGGCAGTTGTACGAGGGTAGCGTGGTGCCTAGATACAAACTGTGAGGACAGCCGAATATCGCACTTTGGATCCCGTCCGATAGAGTAGACCGATCCATCCAGTACTATCTCCCGGCGGCCCTTACTATCTTCGACGATCAGAATGTTGCTCAGTTTGTTGTGTAATGCCATGCTCGAAAACTCGCTGCAAAGCAGCTTCAGGGTCAGCTTAGAGGCGGTAGGAATAATTTACCCCTAGTTTACCTCTAGATTTTAAAGGAGGTGGAATATTAACAGATTTGCCTGGTCAGGCCGTGGAGCCTAGTCAGGGTTACTCTCCTCTAGCCCTTCCCAGGGGTTAGGGCCAATGTCTCGTAACCGCTTGAGCATCCAATCAAAGCGGATGCTGCCAACGGAAAGTAGGTCGTTCATTTCGGCTAGGCCCGCTTCATTTAAGAGGGTCACAGGTCGCCAGTGTTCTCCTTGGAGATGTTTGACTGTGCTACGTAAGCGGCTTGATAGCAGCATAGCCAGGGCTTTGTAAAATCGGGATGCGAACCAGATGTCTTGCTGGAGCTTGGTTTTAGCCTGGTGCCAGGATATGGCCAGAATGATGGTTGGTTCCAGGGCTGATACGGTGGCCGAGGGGGGTTGACCATCTACAAAAGACATTTCACCAACTACTTCGCCGCTGGCGAGCTGGGCAATGGGCTGCTGATTGAGTGCCCCAACAGACACTTCTAAACAGCCATCCAAAATTAAAAAAATATCTTCGCAGAGCTGCCCTTCTTGAATCAGCACATCCCCAGGCTGAAGTTCTCGCCGCTGCCCCGTAGAGATCAACCAATCGACGTCTTCATCTTCTAGTACACCTAGAACAAATACAATGCGCTTCATGGCTTAGCCCTATCGCTTGACTAATTTGGCTACCCTTAGAGTAGAGTCGGCAAGATGCTAGCCCCATACAGCTAAAATTTGAGTTTGGCCGTAAGGGGAGAGATAACCCTGGGATGTAATGGCATGTGAGCGATCATGTCAGGGTTTTAGCACACCGCCAGGAGTTAAGGCACTCGGTCTGGCACTGTCTGGCTCTTCTGCAACAGATTGCAACATTTGAGCCGTTGCTGGCGACCCGTAACCTAGTTAGGGGTCGGCTGGAGCGGGTTATGGTGTGGAGTCATTATGTTGTAGGGCACCCCTGTTTCGATTGAAGTTAGTACCGTTTGTTTCGTTTACTTTATGACTACCGTTAATTTAGCCGCAGCTACCGCTGATTCAGTTACGCCAACTCAGGTAGTGGCGCGGGCCTATTTCTTAGGCCAGAGTATTAAGCTCGATGCCCTCAGCCGTGAGTCGGCAGTCCCGCCATCGCCGTTGATTGTGCCGGTAGGTTCTGGTGGCCACGGCGTGTTGTTTGCCTACGGTGCTGTGGTGGTGTTTAGCCTTTCTGAAGCCGCCACCCAGGACTTTTTAACCACTATTCAACCCCATATTGACACCCCTTTTAAGCACCCTGAGACGGAATCCGTGGCGATTCAACTATCGCCGGGTAAAGATGGCAAGGCTCAGGATGGCGTTATTCTTTTATCGACGTTAGATTTGCCGCGCCTGCAAATTGTGGCCGAAGTTCTGGCTAAAAGTGTGGTGCTGGCCTATTACGAGGCCGGGGCCGCCGAGGTGTTTGACCAGATTGAGCCCTACGCCGCTGAGCTCCAGCACCAGCGCCAGACGCACCCCAGCGGCGACCAACTTTTGAAGCAAATTGGCCACACGCTGATGATTCAAAACAAAATTGTGGGGCGGGTTGAAATTGTAGACAAACCTGAACTGCTGTGGGAATATCCAGAGCTTGACCGCATGTACCAACGGCTTGAAGACGAGTACGAAATTCGAGAGCGGCATTCTGTGCTGGAACGTAAGCTGGATTTAGTCAGCCGTACTGCGGAGACAGTGCTCGATCTCCAGCGTCAGCAGACCGGCCTGCGGATGGAATTGTACGTGGTTATTTTGATCGTGATAGAAGTGCTGCTGTCGCTGTATGACCTGTTTATTCAGACTTAGTAGATCGAAAACACGCGGTTTGGCCGTGAGTTGCCCCTACCCTAAATCCCTCCCCCAAATTGGGAGAGGGACTTTGAAACAGGTTTCCGGCTCCCCTCTGCCGACCTGGGAGAGGGGCTGGGGGAGAGGGCTGGCCGAGGCTTTGTGATCTCCTGAGTCTTAATGGCAGGGGACGCTAATCAAAAATCAAAAATCAGAAAACGGAGAGATTTTATGGGAAGGTCGATTACAGTGACCCAGGCCAACTTTGAGACCGAGGTGCTGGTGCAATCCTTTGAGCAGCCGGTGCTGGTGGATTTTTACGCCACCTGGTGCGGCCCCTGCCAAATTCTGAAGCCAATGCTAGACAAACTGGCTCAGGAGTACGACATCACCGTAGCCAAGGTGGATATTGATCAAAATCCTGACCTGGCCAAAGCCTTTCGGGTCGAGGGTGTGCCGGATGTCCGGATTGTAAGCCAGGGGCAGGCAAGAGAGGGGTTTGTGGGGGTTTTACCAGAGCCACAGATCCGTGAGCTGTTGGCTGAGTTAGGGCTAACCTCCACCCTGGAACAGGCTCTAGATACCTGGGCAACTGTGCAAGCCAGCGGCGACCAGGCGGCCATGCAGACAGCTCTGACCGAACTTTTGATCCAGTATCCAGAGAGTCCTCAGATTTTGCTGGCGGCGGCTAAATTTTACCTGGGTCAGGGAGAGGCGGCGATCGCCCGCCAGTACCTCGACCTGATTCAGTCCGCTGATCGTTCAATACATCAACAGGTAGAAGGGTGGCAAGAACTCCTGGCCCTACAAGAGAGCTTGACCATGCTATCAGAGGACTCTGCCCTAGAGGCCAGCTATCAGCAGGGTGTTCAAGCCGTTTTAGCCGAAGACTACGCTACTGCCCTGGAAACCTTTCTCACCCTGGTGCAAAAAGACCGCCGCTTCCGTAATGACGGCGCTCGTAAGGCCATGCTGACGGTGTTTAAGCTACTTGGCGATGAGCATGGGTTAACCGCACCCTACCGTAAACGGCTGATGCAGGCGCTTTACTGAGGCGCTGTCAAGGGCAATCACTTTTCTGTAGCAATAATATGTAAGTCAATGTGTTTATGGCGGATGAGGCGCATTAATCGCTGAGTAATGATCCTTTAATAATCTGCTTCCAGCGCGATTGTTGACTCTCCCCAATCACAATTTGCGTGATGTGATTTTGCTCGGCGACTTCAGCAATAGCTTTAGGAACATCCGAGTTGTTAACCCTCAGAAATTGGCCCTCAAATTCGTAGCAGAGTTTCTCACAGGTTTCAATGTGAAGCGTCTCTACTTTAGTCAAAAATCGATCAGACTGATCGACAAAGACGGCATAAAAGGGGGCATTCATATAGCTGGCAAGGCGAGCCCCCCGGCGCAGCAGTTGTACCGCATTGGGATAGGTTGAGACACAAACTAGCACCCGCTCATGAATATTGCAGGCCTGCCCCGACAGGGTCAATCCATTAGCTTCTTCTTCAACGGTATCGGCTACTTCGCGCAAAGCGAGTTCTCGCAGGGCAATGAGATTACGCCGTTGAAAAAAGTTGCCTAAGGATTGCTGAATTTTTCAGGGGCATAAATTTTGCCATCTAAGAGCCGTTCTTCTAGAGTTTCTGGCGTAACATCAACCACCACAACCTGATCAGCCTCTTCAAGAACACGATCAGGAATACGTTCCCGAACTACCACGCCGGTAATTCGTGCTACGAGATCATTTAAACTTTCAAGGTGCTGAATATTGACGGTAGAGTAAACATCAATACCTGCTTCAATCAAGATTTCTACATCCTGATAACGCTTTTCTCTGGGTGAACCAGGAACGTTGGTATGGGCCAGTTCATCGACTAAAACGAGTTGAGGCGATCTCGCTTGAATTGCCTCAAGATCCATTTCCTGAAGAGTCAAACCATCTTTAAAAATTACTTTTCTCGGTACAATTTCTAGCCCTACAGCTTTCTCGGCAGTTTCCTTACGTCCGTGGGTTTCTAGCAAACCTATAACTACATCAATGCCTTCCCCTTTCAGTTGGTGAGCTTCTTCCAGCATCTTATAGGTCTTGCCAACACCAGGAGCCATACCAATAAAGATTTTATGTTCACCTTTTCGTGGCGAACGAACATAATTGCTGTCTGGGGAAAAATTAGATGGATGATACATTATTAAATGATTAGGTTGCTCGGCAGCAGGGCGAAATCTGATGAGTATTAAGTAAGCAATGATGGAGCGAATAATAAACTGGATGTGAACGCTTGAGGACAACTTTTAGCTCAGGAACTAGCATGGGATACAGGGCAATAGCCAAAATAATATCCTCCGTGGCAACGGTCGGATTTTCGCTAATAGGAATGATTTTTCCTTGCCGCAGTAGACCTAACAAAGCACACCCTTCAGGAATTTCGATGGCAGATAATGGTAGCCCGCAGTAACTGCTGTGAGCTTGAATAGTGACGTTCAACAGGGCTGGTTGATAGCTTTTTCCTACACACATAGATTTTATTCATCTTAAAGTCCGTCAAGCTGATTGCGCTAAGCCAGGATTGATCGGAATGAGTACCAGGCCTCGGGTTTTGGATACCCGGTACCGGATATTTGGTACCGGGCACTTTGCTGTTAGCCAAAGATCTAGTTATCTAGGAACCTAACTGATCCAGCGCTACATTGAGCCGCAGCACATTCACTCCTGGTTCACCGAAAAGGCCGAGACTGCGGCCTTGGGTATGTTGCCGAATCAGGGTTTCTAGCTGATCGGGGGAGAGTTGGCGAGCTTGGGCAATGCGCTCAACCTGGGCTCTGGCGGCCTCTGGAGTAATGTGGGGATCAAGGCTAGAGCCGGAGGTGTACAGCAGGTCTGCCGTGGGCTGTACTCCAGCCGCTTCCAGGCGGGACAACTCTCCCTCAATAGCCTGGTCAGGATTGGGGTCGTCCTTGCCCTGGATGCGGTCCAACAGAGCCGGGTTGCTAGGCGCCAGGTTGCTGGCTCCTGATACACCTGTTTTCAGCAGGCTGCCAGGGTCATCCTGGGGGTTGGCGGTGCTGTAGCTGGTGGTGCTGGGGCGGCTGTTGAAGTAGCGATCGCCGCTAAACGGTTGCCCAATTAGCGCTGAGCCAATGACCTCACCCTGGTTATTCCGTAGCAGACTACCGTTGGCCTGGTAGGGAAAAATTACCTGCCCGACTGCTAACACAAATAAAGGATAAAGCACGGCCACTAGCACCCACAGTACCAGAGTGACTCGAATGGCTTTAATCACATCGCTCATTTAAATCTGCTCCACTTGGAAATATCGACAAACGGTGACTCGAATAACCTTGACCAAAACAGGCATTAAAACCGCTCCGGTTGAAACATGACGACAAAGAGATAAGTGGCCAAAGCAACCACAACCAGCCCTAGCAGACTCAGGGCATAGGACTGGGAACGAGATAAGGCATCACCTGTGGCCGCCTGTACGGCGGGGGCGACCAGGAGGTTCGTACAAAGAAAGAGGAAAACAACGCGAGGAAAGGATTGTGCAGCGGGGGGAAGAAGGTTAGCGGGTGGTCGGGGTTTCATGGTTAAAACATGGAGGTGGGTTAAGCCATCGGGAGGAGTAAATCAATCAGCTTGATCGCAATAAAGGGGGCAATGACACCACCCAGTCCGTAGACCAAAATATTGCGCCGCATGAGTTGATCAGCGGTGAGGGGGCGAAACTCTACCCCTTTAAGCGCCAGAGGAATCAACGCTGGAATGATTAAAGCGTTGTAAATCAGGGCTGACAGAATGGCAGACTGGGGACTTTTGAGGCCCATCACGTTGAGGGCACCAATGCCAGCGGCGGCAAAAATGGTGGGAATAATCGCGAAGTACTTGGCGATGTCGTTGGCGATGGAAAAGGTGGTCAGCGCCCCACGGGTAATCAACAGTTGCTTGCCGATGGTGACCAGATCGATCAGCTTGGTGGGGTCAGAGTCTAAATCCACCATGTTGGCGGCTTCTTTGGCGGCCTGGGTGCCGGAGTTCATGGCTAGACCAACATTGGCCTGGGCCAGGGCCGGGGCGTCGTTGGTGCCATCGCCGGTCATAGCTACTAGCTTACCGGCGGCCTGCTCCCGACGAATGACATCAATTTTGTCCTCTGGGGTGGCCTCGGCAATAAAATCATCCACCCCCGCTTCCTGGGCGATGACGGAGGCGGTAATGCGGTTATCCCCAGTTAGCATGATGGTGCGTACCCCCATCCGCCGCAGTTGGTCAAACCGTTCTTTAATGCCAGGTTTGACGATGTCTTTGAGGTAAATTACCCCGTAGATTTCACCATCCTGACACACCGCCAGGGGGGTGCCGCCCAGGTGAGACACCCCCTCGTAGGCGGCATCTAGTTCTGGTGTAACAGTGCCACCGCGAGAGCGCACAAACCCTTTGATGGCATCCACCGCGCCCTTGCGAATCTCTTGGCCATTCGCCAGGTCAACCCCGCTCATGCGGGTGCGGGCCGAAAACTCAATGCCCTCTGCCATCTCTGGATGAAAGTCAATTCTGGCCCCTAACTTTTCTGCCAGCTGAACAATAGAGCGGCCTTCGGGGGTTTCGTCAAAGATGCTAGAGGCCAGCGCTACATGGGCCAACTGCTCTAGGGAATGACCGTTGACGGGAATAAATTCATCGGCCAGGCGGTTACCCAGGGTAATGGTGCCAGTCTTGTCCAGTACCAGGGTGTTGACATCCCCGCAGGCTTCCACAGCCCGGCCTGACGTAGCAATGACGTTAAATTGAGCCACACGATCCATGCCCGCAATGCCGATGGCGCTCAGCAGGCCGCCAATGGTGGTGGGAATTAGCGCCACCAGCAGCGAAATCAAAATTGCGATGGTGGTTGGTGCATTTACATAGCTGGCCAGGGGAGGCATGGTGGATACCACAATCAAGAAGACCAGGGTGAGCACCGTCAGAAGCACCGTGAGAGCAATTTCGTTGGGCGTTTTGGTGCGTTCGGCCCCTTCTACCAGGGCAATCATCCGGTCAATGAATCCCTGGCCCGGATCGGCGGTGATGCGAATCAGCAGTTCGTCGGAAATGACCCGTGTGCCCCCCGTAACGGAACTGGCGATGTCGGTGCCGGGCTGCTTTAGGACTGGGGCCGATTCCCCAGTAATGGCGGATTCATCCACCGAAGCGATCCCCGCCACCACTTCGCCATCAGCAGGGATCATTTCCCCAGCAATTACCTTCACCTGTTCGCCCCGGCGCAGAGCAGTAGAGGGCACGGTTTGGGTTGAGCCGTCGGGCAGGATTTTGCTGGCCATCGTATCTGACCGGGTGGCCCGCAGCGAGTCGGCCTGGGCTTTGCCGCGTCCCTCAGCTACGGCTTCGGCAAAGTTAGCGAACAGCACGGTGAAAAATAAAAGCAAGGTAATCAGGCCGTTGAGCCAGCGCTGCTGGGCAGGATCGGCCTGCACTGTACCAAACAGGTTGGGATTTAGGGTCACCAGGGCGGTTATAATGGTGCCGACCCACACCAAAAACATCACCGGGTTCCGCACGGCAATGCGGGGGTCTAATTTTACGAAGCTGCTTTGATAGCCCGTTGATAGAGCCCCGTCGTCTTCGCTTTAGGTGTATGCTTGCGATCGCTACGGCGCTTGGTTTGCGTGATCATTCCTACACCCCTCCAAGTTGAAAATATTCAGCGATTGGCCCCAGGGCCAGCACTGGGAAAAACGTCAGTGCGCCCATAATCAAAATCACCCCGGCGGTAATGCCGGCAAATAATCCGGTATCTGTCCGCAGGGTACCGGTGGTCATGGGTACAACGGGCTTGCGGGCCATGCCATCGGCCAGGAGAATTAAGGCGACAATGGGAATGTAGCGACCAGCCAGTAGACTTACTGAGGCGCTCAAATTCCACCACAGCCCGGTGGGGGCTGGTTGGCTATCGGCCAAGCCTTCAAAGCCAGAGCCGTTATTAGCTGCAGCGGAGGCGTACTCGTAAATTACCTGAGAGAGGCCATGAAAGCCCGGATTACTAATGCCCGATAGCTGATCGGGAAAGGCCAGCGTAATGGCCCCCGGAATCAGGATGGCAATCGGATGCACTAGTAAAATTAGCAGACTGGTTAAGACGACTTCTCGCTTTTCAATCTTGCGGCCCAAAAATTCTGGCGTGCGGCCTACCATCAAGCCGGTAACGAACACGGCCAAAATCAATAGGCAAACAGGTAGGCGGTGCCGGTACCCTGCCCACCCCAGATAATTTGCAAAAACAAATTAGCCAGCAGCACAGCCCCACCCAGGGGCATAAAGGAGTCGTGCATGGCGTTGACGGCCCCGCACATGGTGCCTGTGGTCGTCACCCCATAGAGAACCGACTGGGCCCAGCCAAAGCGCACTTCTTTACCCTCCAGGTTAGGCGATGGGCCACCAAGGAGGGCATTCACGGCGGGATTACCCTGATATTCTGCGATCCCCGCAATGGTGATAAACACTAGATAAATGGCAAACACCATGCCGTATATCAGCCAGGCTTGTTTGCGGTTGTTGGCAAAAATGCCGTAGGTGTAAATCATTGCGGTGGGGATGGATATCATCGCCACAATTTGGATTAAATTCGTCAACCCATTGGGGTTCTCAAAGGGATGGGCCGAGTTGATAGCAAAGAAGCCGCCACCGTTTTCGCCCAGTTCCTTAATGATCTCAAAATGGGCCACCGGGCCGAGGGCAATGGCCTGGCTCACGGCTGGATCTTCTAAAGTTGGCACCACAACTGGGCCAGATAGCGTTTCTGGAATCCCCAGAGCCAGCAAGACGACAGCACCCACCAGGCTAATGGGCAGCAAAATTCGAGTAATGGATAGGGTTAAATCCCGGTAGAAATTCCCCAGGGGGCGACCCGTTAAGCCCCGAATGAAGGCAATGGCCACAGCAATACCTGTACCGGCTGAGGTAAAAAACAAAAACCCCAAAGCCAACACCTGGCTGAAATAGCTAAAGGTCACTTCGCCAGAATAGTGCTGTTGGTTAGTGTTGGTAACAAAGGAAATAGCGGTGTGCAGGGACGTATCCCAGGTTGGCGCCGCCAGCCCAGTCGGGTTAAGCGGTAGCACCCCCTGGGCCATAAAAATCACAAATACCAGCACCGCCATCACCAGGTTGCTGAGCAGCACAGCACCGATGTACTGCCCTCCCGTCATTTCAACTTGAGGGTTAACCTCGCTAAGGCGATAGATAAAGGTCTCAATTGGCATTAGCACCCGATCCAGCGGCGGGCGCTCCCCCAAAAAGACACGGGCCATGTAGCCACCTAATAAGGGCGTGATGGCAATCACAATCAGCAAGGTCAATGCAATCTGAAACCAGCCTTGCAACATAGGTTGAAATTGCTCCCAGGCAAGAAACGTCAACGGAACCCTAACGTCGTTCTGTTGATACAGGTGACCATAGGTATTCATCTGTTGTCATCATCCACCCTGGGCTTAGGAAAAACCAGCAATAGGTGATATAACTTGGGTCTATATCTACTGATATAAACGTGCTCTAAACGCTGCTCTGGGTGAGTTAGTCCATTACACTTTAGTAGTACATGGGTCGCGCATTAAGCTATAGCCATTCCTAGGTAGTGGCCGATGTATCTAGGCGGTATTAATAAAGTGGTTCCCGATTAACGCAGGTGCATATTGGCTGATTCCCAACCCTCCATCGGATATATCAATTGTTTTGACTAAACCAATGGGATTTAATAGTAACGTGCTGCAAGCTCACCCATTATCAAAATCACCATTTAACTGGAACTGGCTTGGATTTACAGCATTTTTCTGCATTTTTATTCTAGAGTTTACTACGCCATCTGCATTTATTTTTGGCTATCTCTATACAGCTCCTATCCTGTTAGCTAGTGCCTACTCAAAACGAAATAGAACCATGCCGGCAACCAGCCTAGCTATTTTATTGACCTTGCTCAATATCTGGCTTCCTAATCACGCCGATACTAGCTTGGCTATGATTGCAAATCGGGTGATTGCCTCAATGGCCTTATTGGTTACGGGGGTATTGAGCGATCGCAACCGCTACTATCAAGAAGCCATCGTCCAGCAGCAAGCACAAATTGCCACCAATGAAAAATCATGCAGTTTCGGGAAGATTTTACCTCTACCCTCACCCATGATCTAAAACTCCCATTCTAGGCGCCATTGAAACTCTAAATGTATTTCGAGAAGAGCATTTTGGCCCGGTTT
>JAAUUR010000073.1 GCA_012031045.1 Leptolyngbyaceae cyanobacterium SM2_5_2 | reverse complement strand
GAGCATGGGCTGCTGAGGAATCCGGCACGGTGCCCGTGGGCCGGTAAACCCCCCAGTGGCGGTGTCGTAGAACTGCACCTGAAAAAACTCCGTGGGGCAGGGCTGCGGGCCAGGGCATTCCGTAGGAAGCGGCGCATTCACCGTGGGGTCTGGCCCCAGAATTTTTACCAGGCCATACTCCCGGCCAGTAATTTGTATGGGCTCCAGGCTCGTTTGCAGAACCATTTCCCCAGCTTGGTTGGTCAATCCTGGATCCACCAGGCGCACGGTGACATCATCCTGGAGACGTGCCCCGGCGAGGGATTGCAGCGGCCCCACCTGGCGGCGACCATTCAAGCGAATGGGCACCACGTTGCCGTTGGCCAGAAAGTTCTCAGCCTGTTGGCTAAACTCAATGTCTCGGGTCACCGTTTCTACATAAAGGCTGTTGGCTTGGCTGGGTTTCCAGGTTAGGCGTACCGTTTGGCCCACCAGATCAGGCGCACCCTCGGCCCCATGCCACACCTCAAACCAGGCCCAGTCACCCGGTTGGGCGGCATAGTCCTGCTCGCTGGGTAAAATCAACCGCCCCAGCCACTGGCCATTGGGCCGCAGGTTCGCTGAGGTGGGCAGCGGCTGGATTGGATAGTTGGCCACCTGGTTGAAAGGCTGAGCCTGAGCCAGGCTGTAGTTTGAGTTAGGAATATCGACAGCCACGCCAGGGGTAAGCCTGCCGAGCACTACCAAGGCGATCGCCCCCAAGGCCAAGGCGCAAAACAGCCCGAAGCGGCGGCACTGGGAAACCCGACATGGTAGAAAAATCGCCATAACTGAAACTCTCAAATGGGGGTTAACTGAGGGCAAAACAGCAGAGAGCCAGAACCCAGTAGGCACTGGCTTGTCCTCTCCTGTGGTCTGCCTTCCTGCGATTAAACCTATTTATTTAGCTCTAGAGAGCATCCTACCGGCAAATTGTAAGGGACTCATAGCCCAGTCATTCTATACCAGCGGATTTGCAGCTCCCCTGCCCTCCCCTGGTAGGCCACCCGTGTCTCTTGTCCCTTGCCTCCCATACCCGCCTCAGCATATAACTCTCTTACAACTCCAGGCCATGATAGAAAGCTGGCTTATCCCTCCGTCCCTTATGATCAATTCTGACCTCGAAAAGTACGCCTGCCTCAGGGCACTGGCGGCTGTGGCTAATCTTGATGGTGACCCCACACCGCTGGAATTTGAGGCATTCCTCACCGCGCTTAGCTGTTTCCAACCCTTACCAGCAGGGCTAACGCCAGAACACTTGCTCTCGGAAAGTACCGCAGCCAGTCTGGCGGAGCAACTGCCCTTGATTACCAGCCCAGAGCGACAACAGCAGCTCTACCGAGGTGCCTACGGCATTGTGCGCTCTAAGGGCATCAATCTTCAGGAAGCCGAGATGCTGGCCTCCATGCGGGCAGCCTTTCAGCTTTCCCCTGAACTGGCTCAGTCCTTAAGCAAGCAGCCGCTGGCCGCCACAACCGCCACGGGGATCATGAACTCGACCTTGGTGGGTATGTCAGCCCTAATTGGCCGGGAGGGTACGGTGCGCCGCCTGATTTTTGACTATGCCTTGGGTGCGGCCATCGTTGGGCTGATCCCGATTCGGGGTGGTGGCAGCTTAGAAATTAAGCTGCTCATCGTGTTGGCCCTCATCCTCAAAATGAGCTGGGATATTCGCAACCTCTGGGGTCGGCCCACGGGGCAAGATCCCCTGGCGGTGATTGGCAATATGTTTGGCTTTCTGGCGGCGGTGCTGGTGGGGTTGTTGGCCTGGGCCACGATGATTGGCCTGGGGGTGGTGCTCCCCTACGTGGGGGCCTTTGCCAAGGCGGCGGCCTTTGCCAGCGCCACCTGGATTGCGGGGCAGTCTGTCAACCAGTTCTACACCAGCCAGAAGCGCCCTGACCTGGCGGCTTTGAAGCGAGCCTTTCCTAACCTGATGCCAACAAAAACACCCCGGAGCAACGACCATGAACAAGGTTAACCGTCGCCAACTGTTGCTGGGTGGAGTGGCCGCCGGCACGGCTGTTACCCTGGGCACCGAGCACATTCGGCGGGAGCGGGCCGCCGCGCGTCAGGCGGCTATTGATAGCTATGCCGCCGCATTCTACGATCCTGACGACATCATCCAGGCGGCTGTCACGGGTGACACGCGCATGGTGGAAGAATTCCAGACTATTCAAGCCTCAGCGGCGTTTCCGCCGCCGCCCCTGGCCTATAACCGGGAAATTTCTAAGCGGCTGATTTTGCTCAGTCGTCTGGCCACCCAGCAATACATCACCGGGCGCAACGACCCCACCTACGATGGCAACCTGCAACAACTGCTGGACTATGACCCCAGCCTGGATAAATACCGCCTGGTGGCCACCTTTAGAGGGCAAGAGCGCCAGGTCAACGATGAAATTCAGCTACAGGTTCCCCAGGCGGTCATCGACGATCCGACCCTGATGAACAACCCCACCGCCCTGGAAGATTACCTGGCCCAAACCGAAGGCGCCATTCGGACGGGGGTGACGGCAGCGGTCAAGGTAGGCCGAACGATCGAGGTGTTCTTCGGCTTTTTGCTGGAATCCGATGATGACAGCATTCTGGTGTTTCGCGGCACCCAGCGCACCGCCGAGTGGGTCGGCAATATCTACGCCGTTCAGCAAGATTACCTCAATCCCAATACGGGCCAATCCCTGGGGCGCATCCACACCGGCTTTCGGCGCATTGCCGACAGCATCATCAACCCCCTGGCCGTGAATGCCGTGCAGCAGATTAACCCCAACAAGCCCTGCTATGTTTCAGGCCATAGCCTGGGGGCCGCCCTGGCCACCATTCTGGCTCTGGACATTGCGGTGGCGGTGCCAGAACTGCAACCTAATCTCCAGGTCTATGTGTACGCAACTCCACGGGTCGGCAATCCAGAGTTTGCCCGCAGCTACGCCCAAATTTTGCCCAATACCTTTAGAATCACCAACCTGGCGGATAGCTTCCCGATGATGCCGCCGACCAAGCTCAGGGCCGAGTTTGTCCACGTTGGCGAAGAGTGGTCGTTTATTAGCCAGGCGGGGGGATGTGTTGCCCAACCACATTGTGGATACCTACCGCCGGGCCGTCAACGCCGAGGCCGAAACGAACCAGTCCCGCAATTTTCCGCTGAGCGGCATTGCTTAGAAACCCGTTGAGTTGCTGCGGTGCGTTACGCCGGGCGTTACGCACCTGGCCTGACCTAACGTTTTCATTATTCAAGTTTGCCGCCTGCTTTATTCCGCCGCGATTGCCACCTCTGCTTAACTAACGTCCAGGTTCAGGTGGAATCTGTAACTGTAATTCTTCAATCAGTGATGGGATCTCCGATCGAACTACATCCCAAACGATGTTGAGGTTGACATCATCATACTCATGCACTAGCCGATTTCGCATTCCATTGATTTCCGACCACGAGATGTTGGGCAAAGTCTGTTGGGTTGTTTCGGAAACTCGTCTAGCGGCTTCGGCAATCACCAAGAGTCGTCGAATCACTGAATCTTGAAGCTGCACATTGGCGACGAACTCAGCCTTTGAGCATTGAGCTGTATAGGTCATGACCAGTTCTGCGGATTGCAGCATGTCAAGCAGGAATTGAAGATCCCGTTGCATAAATCACCTGGGCGGAGGAAAGAATTTCGTGACGGCGTAGGTAGTTGCGGCTGGTGACGATGCCTTGGCGGGTAATTAGGTCAATGTCTCGATCAAAGATGGTTTTTAGCTCTGCTTCCATTTGGTCGAGGGTGCTGAATGTGGGGTGGGCTTCTGGATGAAATTCCACCATGACATCAATGTCGCTGTCGGGGCGGAAGTCTTCGCGCAGGACAGAGCCGAAGAGGGCGAACTCGGTAACTTGCCACCGATCGCAAAACTCAGCAATTTTTCCCAACGGTAGGTCGATCTCGGCAAGGGGCATAGTCGTTTTTCTCTCGGAACTTATGATTCAAACTCTACACTTTCATAGAGATCTGCTAAACGGATTTCAAAGGGATATCGATAAAAGTGGAATAGAGGACTCTGGAGTGTCGTGATCTTTACGGAGGTTGACCTGGGCTTGGGAGGGGGGGTGCTTTTGTCGGGGTGTGAGTTATGGTCATCCTGGCGACAGTAGCGATCATCGCGATGTTGGTTACAGGCGTTGGGATATCAGCTTTGCGTAGCCTTGGGGAGAGTGCTACAACGTTACGTAACTACCGAGGGTTGCGCATACTATAGGGGGAGCGCGAGTTGATACTTTTTTATGCCTGAGGAACCGCCTAACTCATCTAATTTAGCGAACCAACTAGCTGAAGTCGCTATCAAAGTATTGAAACCAGGCGGAGTTGGGTTCGGTAGCCTTTTGGGACTCTGGTTTCTTTTAGTTGAAAGTAAGGTGGCCGAAGCCATTGCTGCTACCCTCATCGGCTTTTGCTTATCCTATGCAGGCAAACTGTGGGAGCCTATTCACCAAGGCAACCAGCGGCGGCTAGAAGAAACCGGGAAAACCATCAACCAAACCATCGACCGCACCACCGAGCGGGTAGTGACTCGCGCTACCGGGTTTGAAGACTGGTATTTGCAGTGCCAAGCTTGGGATTGCCAGTCTTACCGACCAGAGGGCGTAGCCCAGTACGAGGGCATTTTTTCTCCCCTGCTCGAAGAGGTGTTTGTGCCCCTGGCCCTGGATCTCAGCGGCACTTTACCAGGTTTTAAGCCCACCGCCCAAGAGCTAACGGCCCAAGACTGTGAGCAACTAGCCGAATCTAACGTCTGGCATTTTTTGGGCCGGGCCGAGCAAACTCGCCCCTTTCGCCAGTTGGTCATTCTCGCCTGGGGCGGCTACGGTAAAACCACCCTGCTCAAGCACATTGCCTATATCTACGGCACTCAGCAACACCATCGCCACCAGGTCAGAAAACGCCTACCCGTGCTGCTGGTGCTGCGCAAATATCGCGACCTGCTAGCCCAGGAGAACCCGCCCGATTTACCCGCACTGATCACTCAGTACCACATTCCCAGCCTGCCTAAGGAAGGAAGGGACATGCTCGTGCCCCCCAACTGGGCCACAGACCTGCTGCGCCGAGGTGATGCCGTGATTATGCTAGACGGGTTCGACGAAGTGGCCAAGGCCCAACGCCCCAAGGTCGCAAACTGGATTAACACCCAAATGCGCCGCTACGGCAACTCCATTTTTATCGTCACCTCACGCCCCAAAGCCTACCGAGAGCAAGACGCCGCTCACCGACTAGAACTCTCGACCCCCCTATGGGTGCGCGACTTTGACCAAACCCAGCGCCAAGACTTTATAACCCGCTGGTACCAATGCCAAGAGCGCTACGCCCACGGCAACAGAAACACCCCCGACGTGGTGAAACTAGCCAACGAATCGGCCCAAGACCTGCTGCGCCAAATTGAAGCCCGCCAAGAACTCAAAGACCTGGCCAAAAACCCGCTGCTGCTGAATATGATTGTCACTTTTCATCGGCGGTATCCGGGAGTGCGGTTGCCCCAGCGGCGGGTAGAGCTTTACCGAGAAATTTGCCTGCTGCAACTGCGAGACCGCCCCCGCGCCCGCCAGCTCGACACCCTACTAACCCAGTGCGAAGCCCAAATTGTGCTGCAACAGCTAGCCCTCGCAATGATGCAACAACGCCAGGAACGCATTCCCCGGTTAGACCTCTTGCCTTTGCTAAAGCACTACCTAGATCAACAAGAGGAACCCATCGCCCCCAAAGACTTTCTCGACCAGGTGGTGCAGGTTAGCGAACTCTTGGTAGAACAAGAAGACGAATACGAATTTGCCCACCTGAGCTTTCAAGAATACTTAGCGGCCACGGAAATTGCCCGCACCCAGCAAGAAAACGTGTTGTACAACCACTTTAACGATGATTGGTGGAAACCCACCATTTTGCTCTATGCTGCCCAGGTCAAGCCCGCCCCGTTGATCCGCCAAATGCTAAGCCAGGGCGCTACCGACCTGGCCTACACCTGCTGGCAAGACGCCACCAAACAGCTAGACCCCACCCTGGAGACCGAGCTTAAAGCCCTGCGGCAAGCCGTTACCGCCTCCCGCTGCCAGCAGCTAGAGCAGTATTTGCAAAATGGCCAATGGCGCGAAGCCGACGAAGAAACCTACCGGCTGATGATTACCACCGTAGGCAAAGACGAAGGCCAATATTTCGACAAAGAAGACCTGCTGAACTTTCCCTGCGACGACCTAAAAGCGATTGATGGCCTATGGGTGAAATACAGCCAGGGCAAATTTGGTTTTAGTGTGCAAAAGCAAATTTATGTAGACTGCGGAGCTAAGCTCGACGGCGAGTACCCAGGTGATAAGATTTGGGAAGAGTTTTGCGATCGCGTCGGCTGGCGTAAAGACGGCAAACACCTGAACTACTCTGCTCTTCAAGCCAACCCTTCTTTTTCCCCCCGCGGAGAATTTCCGGTTGTTTTTGGGTCTTTGTTCTCTTCTCTGATTCGCTTCTCTTCTCTCGAACAGAGGCTTGTGAACTGTAGCACGAGCCAGTTCTAGGGGTTCTTTAAAGTTTGTAAACGGCTACTTTCTACACGATTTACCTGCCTTTCAGCGATCCGTTACCTGGCACCGAGGGGCGGCCCAGACCTCGGAGTTTTTGCCCCAGATCCCAGGGTTCTTGAAGAACCCTGGGATCTTCCCTCAAGGTGGCTCAAACCGAAGGCGAACAACATCTGGATTCAGGCAATTCGCCAGCACAAACTTTTCCGCTACCTGGCGAATTGCCTCCGCTGGTGTTTCCCAGTCATCCCACAGGCTCCTTTTGTCCTGGGGGTCTTTCTTTTTTAAGCTTGCTGCGGTCTTTAATTTGTGCCAGCAGCTTGCTGCCCCCAGAAACTCCGAGGTCTTTTTACGGCTTGCCAGGAGGGTTTCGCCTAGCTCAATTCAGATTCTACAAAACCTATAAATTCTAGAATATTTCGGGATAAGCCAGGTTCAACGTTTGATTCCGAGCCGATGTGAATATGATGTGGAAAATTGGGTAAATCTGGAAAGTGTTTGACATTATCCCAGCGTTTTCTGAGGACTTGTTTAGAGCTATCCATCCATTGATACCGATAGTCTAATGTGATCAGTTGGTTGTCTTGAAGCATGAAGGATTCAGCAATTTCAAGGAAGTCGGAATTAATGAGGGTAAGTCGAGCACGGAAATAGCCGCGATTCAGTAGGATTCGCTCATCCACAAATCTCAAATTGTGGCAATGATTGAGCCATCAGCTAGCTTTGCCTTCACAGCAGTGATGTATTGCGCTAAATTCATCGGCTTCAAGACGCTTTGACTTGGGCAGCAGTCAGCATTTCGTAATAGGCATTCCACTCAAAAAAATCTATGTTATCTCCCAGTTCACCCGCCTGAAAACGCTGATAGAAATGCTCTGATGGCATCAGATATTTTTCTTCAAATTCTTTTAACCGATGTTTTAGGTCTTCAGCCTGCATTGAAATCGAAGATTTCTGAATTTCACGCTCCAGCCATTGTCGCTCTTCATCAGATAGCGAACAAATGATTTGGGCTAAGGATTCCACTAATTTTTGATTCATGAGACACCTCCAGGTTGATTAGCAAAATGTTCTAACAATTCTCGATGTAGAAACCGATAACGTTCGCCAATCCACTGTAGAAGCCGCCGCTCAACGCAGTAATCAAGAAACCGAGCATAATTCCAAAGTGGAACCTTAGCGACAAAGTAAAGCACGATACGGAGAGAGAAATTTTGTAAATACCTTGATTAGAAGGTAGCTTACTTTCTAACATTTCTGGTCGAGCCAAATGTAGGTTGGGTGGCCCGCTACCAACACCCAACCAGCCTGGGCCTTAGCGCTGGGTTACTTGGTGGTGGGCTGTGCCCACCTTACATGACTGCATTTCACCCAACCTCCTGGGGCAAAAAAAGTGGCCAACCCCGTTGACACAAAGCGTCTGTACCAGTATTCTTTTACACTAAGCCGTTTGAACAAGGCGGCGGTTCACTCAGAGCTCGAAAATCTCGACGCTGTCCGTAGGTGCGCTCAACACCCACGAACAGCTAACCCCGCAAATCTCTCATGCAGATTGCGAGGCTAAGGTCATGGTACCCTAGCCCCCAGGTTTGCACATCAAAAGCGTGGGTGGCTGGGGTTTTCGCGTTCTTTTCCTTACCCACCCCGCCCTGCGGGCACCCCTCCGAGGAGGGGCAGGGGTTGCTCTATCCACTTAGCAAGGAAAATGAATGCCATGTTGCACTATCCCGAATCGGATGCCGATGGCGCATCCAACCTTCCACCTGCCTCGTCATCCAGACCACAACCTCAACCCGAACGAGTGCGCTATGTGCTCTACGGCAGTTTGCGGGGGCTAGACCGGGTGATCAAAATCCTGCATCACTACGGCTATGCCGACCCCAACGACTGGTGCGAGCCGATCCCTGTCCCCACCCCTGGGGCTAGTGGGGAGCCTCCCTCTGCGACCGAACTACCCAAGCCGTGGATGGTGGTGATGGATAAAATCCTGCGGCTGGAGTAATGGGGGACTGTAAGCGTTAGTTGCGACTCTCTCCGTCGATGCTCTTTCCTCCTGTGGGAGAGGGCGTTGACGGTGCGCTTTTGCCTGCTCAAGCAACGCGAACGGTGATTAAGTAGGAAGGTGCAATTCAATTGGCTTCTTGAAAAATCACCTCGCAGCCCCGCAGCCGCTGGTAGGTGCGATAGCGCAGGTAAAGGTCACGGTTTGAGAAAAAGAACAGCGACACCGCTTCCCACAAAAACACCCAGCCGCCGATAAATAGCCCCTCCGTCAGGACTGCCGTAATATCACTGACCTCCGTAGGCTTTGATAGCAGTCTGGCTACCCAGAGGGTGCCTAGGCCCGCAAGGACGTATCGGAACGTGCGGCTGTTGATCAACCCCATCTCTTTTCTGAACAGGTAGAGTTTAAAGCTGACGCTATTTTTAAGCCCAGCGCGAACCTCCTCCTCCTTGGCCAGATCTCGGCCACCGGGAGGCAGCGTAAAGCAAAGCTCGATGGGATATCTAGAAGGGATTTCGTTGGCACTCCCCTCCAGGTAAACTTGCAAGTCTTGATCCAACTCCCGGCGCTTGAAGGGCGCTGGATCCCACTCATTGAAAATATCGGTGTAGTTGTCGAGGGCGACCTCGATCATGTAAGCGTTATTGGCCTGGTCAATGGCATAGGCTTCTCTAAAGCCTGGATCTTTCCGCCGCATAGAATCTTCCGCCTATTGTGCTTACTTGGAGATCCCCCATTATCTCGGCAAACTTCCTATTTAACGGATGGCCTGTCTGAAAGCTGAGCTCCAGGTCGTTAGAATAACCTTGGCTCTACTCAACATTTGCCCCACTATCAGAGGAAACCTATGCCTAAAAGCTATCTGGAATGGCGTTGTTTTAGCCGAGAGCGATCAGTGCGAGGTCGTCGAGGGAAATCAGTACTTTCCCCCTGATGCTCTGAAGCAGGAGTATTTTCAACCCATCTCTAAAACTACCGTATGCCCCTGGAAGGGAACTGCCAGCTACTACGACATTGTAGTAGCTGGCCAGGTGAATTCCGGAGCCGCCTGGTACTACTCTGAACCTAAATCCGCCGCTAACAATATCAAAGGGTACGTTGCGTTTTATACCAACAAAGTCAACGTTGAAGTTTAGGACGCTGGCCAGTAGGAATTGGCCTAAAGCCAACAACCGCTCTTGACGGTTAACCAGGGTATCGGCTCGCAGCGAAGACTCTTGACCAGGAAGTTAGGAGTTAGAAGGGATGGAACTTCCGCCTCCTAACTCCTAACTCCTAACTCCTAACTCCTAACTCCTGTATTCTTGATTGTCAAAACTGTCCCAGCCTACGTTGATCCCCCCTTTTCTACCGCTCCGCCGCCGCAAAGGCCATTTGCCAAAAGGCGGCTTCCAAATTAGCTACCTTGAGAAAAGCCGTTTCGGCTAATACCTGGGTGTGGTCACTGGCTTCGGCCAGAACAACATCGGCCTGAGCGGCGAGCACATTAACGTAGTCTGTAAAGCCAGGCTTGCCCCAGCGATCGGCAAATTCCGTATAGGGGGCGGGCATGGGGCCAGGGAGTTGCCAGCCCTGGTTGTAGGCAAGCTCAATGGCCCACAGGGCGGTAGCCTGGACAGGGTAAGGCTCTGGGGCGAGGCTAGCCATAAAATCGCAGTACTGCTGGCAGGTGCTCTGGCGGGGAATATCAAGGTTCAGGGCACGCTCAGCCGCCTTGTCTTGAAACCAGAGCAGTTCATCTTGAAGCGCAACCAACCCACTTAACAAGGCGTCTAAATGCGAGTCGGGGGCAGCCCCCAGTACCCGCCCAACCATGCGGGTGAAGTCTTTGACGAATAGGTAGTCCTGCACCAGCCAGGTGTTGAACTGATCGGGCTGAATGGTGCCGTCTTTGCAGCCGGTCAGAAAGGGATGAACGGTGGCCCGGTGCCAGGCGTCTTGATGGTTGGTTAGCAGCGCATTGCAAGATACGGTCATAGTTTTAAGGCAGATGCTAGAAAGCCGCCTCTATTATCGTAGGATTCGTCAATCTTAGTAGCCGTTATGGCTCTGCGTGACTCATGCGGGCGGATGTAGTCAGAATTTCCCTGGATGGGCCTGCTGAATGCGGCAGAACGAATTCTTCAGCGGTTCATATCGCTGACACCGCTGAGCAACATCCACAGCCCACCCAGCAAAATGGCCAGGGCTAAGCCTGCTAACAGTGCATCCATCCAAGCCGTTGATTCCATTGAGTTACACCTGCCGATAGGGTGATACCGCCAGCGCGTAGCGAAGGCATCGCATCACAACAAACCACAGCACCCCAACTAGCAATACCAGCCCCAGGCGGTTGAGCCACCAGGAAGGCTCCATGGTCAGGCCGTTAAAGGCGGCGTGGGCCAAAATAGCGGCCAGTAGTCCATTGCGAACCAGGCCACGGGCCTGAGCTGCGGGCGTAAACTTAGCCAGGCCTAGGCTGTAACCCCAGAGGGATGACCAGAGCGCATGGCCTGGGGCCATCAATACCCCCTGCACCGCAAACAAATTTAGGACGGCTTGCCAGGGTGCATTGTTGATGCCCGCCCCCGACAGCCCGACCTGCCGCACATTTAGATAGGCATAGACCATAGAACCCACCACATCCAGCGTGGCAAAACCCAGCCCTGCGGCCGCCGCAAAAATGATGCCATCTACCGGCTCATCAAATTCAGGATGGTTGTACACCCCTAGCTTGACCACTAAAAACTTAGCCAGTTCGTTAACGATGGGCATAATCACCAGCCCCATCAGCCAGTAAGGCAGGGGCAAAAACTGCCGAATTAAAAACGCCGGAATAAAGGCTAGCAGACCCAACCCAAAAATCTTCAGGATCAGCCCGCGTGGTTCTGGATTAAGCTTATCTCGGGTATAAAAGAACCACAGCACAAAAACCAGAGGAGCGAGTGCCAGGGCGATAATGCCCACCAGGATAGCTAGCGTGCTGGGGGTAGCGGCAATGTCAACCATAGTTCGGTGTAGACCCATAGCACCGCCCTGATAATACACTGAGTTTTCAGCTAGGAAAAGCATACAGGCACCTTTATTTAGCCGTTCCTAGGCTCTAGCCTCTCCATGCCGCCGCTAAGAGGTTGAAACCGGTACCCGTCGTCGGGCCGTCTACTTGTAAGATAAGGTCTCAGATAGTGCTCAACCTGAACGAGGACAAAACCAATTAATGTTCGATGTGTTAGTAATTGGGGCCGGACCAGCTGGGCTATCGCTGGCGGCAGCATTGGGGCAACAGGGGCTGGCCGTCGGGGGACTATCCCCGGCTGGCCCAGCTACCCCCTGGCAAAACACCTACGGTATTTGGGTGGATGAGTTAGAAGATTTAGGTCTAACCCAGTTTTTATCCCATCGATGGAAAGACTGTGTTGTCCATGTGCGCCACAAAACCCTGCCTCTGTGCCGAGACTATGGGCTGCTGGCCAAAGAGCAGCTTCAGGCCCACTGGCTAGCTCAAGTCGAGACCAGCCAGGTGAAATGGCAACCCGGTACGGCGGACCGTATCGATCAGGTGGGGAGCTATTCTCAAGTAACTACCGGCAACGGTGAACAGTTGTTGGCCCGGCTGGTCGTGGATGCTACCGGGCACCGACCGGCCCTGATTCGCCGCTCGCCCAATCCCCATCTGGCCTTTCAAGCTGCCTACGGTATTATCGGTCGGTTTTCTAAGCCTCCCATTGCCCCGGAACAGATGGTGTTGATGGACTATCGTGACGATCATTTATCCCCCGCTGAACAGCACCACCCACCCACCTTTCTCTACGCCATGGATTTGGGGGATGAGGTGTATTTCGTAGAGGAAACCTCCCTGGCCCATCATCCAGCCCTGTCGATGGAAATCCTGAAACAACGGCTTTACCAGCGCCTTAACCACAGTGGGGTGGAAGTCGCCGAGATCCACCATGTTGAGCAGTGCTTATTTCCCATGAACCTGCCCCTGCCAGACCTGAGCCAGCCGGTAGTGGGCTTTGGTAGTGCCGCTAGTATGGTGCATCCAGCTTCGGGGTATATGTTTGGAGCCTTGCTGCGCCGGGGGCCAGTGTTAGCCCAGGCCATTGCCCAAAGCTTAGATACGGCCAGTATCACCTCAGCCGAAGTGGCTGAGGTGGCTTGGCAAGCTCTGTGGCCCAAGGCCCGGTTGCGCAAGCACTATCTCTACCTGTTTGGGTTAGAAAATTTGATGGCCTTTGACTCAACCCAGCTAAATCGTTTTTTTGAAGCCTTCTTTCAGCTTGAAACCGACGACTGGGCTGGTTTCCTGGCCGATGCGCTATCCCTGCCTGAGTTAATCCAGGCAATGCTGGGCTTGTTTAGCCGGGCTTCTAACGATGTGCGATGGGGATTAATGCGCTCGGTGGCCAGTCATGGAGCGCTGCTACAGCGCAGCTTCACACTCTGAACCTGGGGCATCGCCTATATCTAGGACATCGCGTATAGTTAATAATTATTAGATTCCCGAAGCCGTGCGGTTGGGCTTGAGTGATCGGCTGCCAGGTATGGTAACCAGATTAGCTCTGGTTATTAGGCAAGCGACATGCTCTGGGCTGTTTATGGGCAACCTGACTGTATTCCGGGAATCGCCAGGTCTTTCTGCCAGGCCCGGATAGTCTATATCATCGTGGAGAAACCGTCCTATGGCTGAGTCACCTAACGTTCCGGCAACCCCCCGAGTACCGCCGCCGCCACCGCGCCCTGCTGCCTCAGGATCTGCACCCGTTGCCGGGCAGGTGCGTCATCGGCCACCCGCTCCACCACCGATGACTAAGCCAGCCGAGAACATTAAAATTGGCGGTAGCCCAACCCTTGAGCAAATTGTGCGAGAAGCCTTCGACCGCGGCTTTTCCGACATTCACATGGGGGTAGGTGAAGTGCCACGGTTTCGAGATCGTGGGGAAATCTCCCCCACCGACTACCCGGTGACCGATGAAGAAACCTTCTATCGCTGGCTAGAGGAAATTCTTCGCCCTGATGAAATTCAGGAATTCCGTCAGACCTTAGACTTTGATGGTGCCGCTCA
This sequence comes from Leptolyngbyaceae cyanobacterium SM2_5_2, assembly GCA_012031045.1. GTDB lineage: Bacteria > Cyanobacteriota > Cyanobacteriia > Phormidesmidales > Phormidesmidaceae > Nodosilinea. The sequence continues at coordinate 1,104 of JAAUUR010000073.1, read as the reverse complement.
GTACGAATTTACTCGTATCCGGATCAACATCTTCGACTCATTGCGTGGCCCGGCTATGGTGCTGCGTCTAATTCCCGTTAAAATCCTCAGCCTCGACCAATTGGGCTTTTCGCCTGTCTTTCGGGATGTGTGCCATTACCACAAGGGGTTGATTTTGATTACTGGCCCTACGGGTTCTGGTAAATCGACCACGCTCGCGGCCATGATTGACTATGTCAATTCAGAAATGCCGAAAAACATCATCACCATCGAAGACCCGATTGAATTTGTCCACACCAGTAAGCGTTCCCTGATTAAGCAACGAGAGGTGGGCTTAAACACCCAAAAAATTTGACAACGCCCTGAAAGCTTCTCTACGGGAAGACCCAGACATTATCCTGGTGGGCGAAATGCGGGATAAAGAAACCGTTAACACCGCTCTCAAAGCCGCCCAGACCGGGCACTTGGTGATGGGCACCCTGCACACCAACAGCGCGGTTAAAACCGTCGAGCGGATTCTAAACCTCTACGAACCAGAGCAACAGGCTCCCGTTCGAGTATCCCTGGCCGAGTCTCTGGTGGCCGTTATTGCCCAGGGGCTATGCCGCACTACCGATGGAAAACGGGCCGCCTTCCACGATATCTTGATTAATACCGACGCCATTAAGGACTACATTTTGCGTGGGCACCTCGATGAGGTTGAAGCCTTGATTCCAAAATGTACCTTCGATGGTATGTGTACGATGAATCAGTCGCTTTATGCTCTGTACGAATCAGGCGAATTACCGAAGAAACGGCCCTAGAAATGTCGCCTAAGCAAAACGAAATGGCCCAAATGCTCCGTGGACGTATCTAGCCCATCGCTCTTGACTAAGCCGATTCAGCCCGCTACCGCCGTCAGTTTTAAGGGGCTTGCCCTGTTTACTCCTGGCGGCGATTGCGTTTACGCCATTGACCAGCACAAGCGAGAACGCTGGCATCTCGATCTGTGTGCGGCCTTGCAGAATGCACTCTGCCTGCCTGAACTACCCAATTTTTTGCTGCCCTGCTACACCGCAACCGTAGATCGCTGGGTCGATGCCACTAGCCAAGAACTCATCACCGTTGCCGAAGCCTATCCACGTG
>JAAUUR010000072.1 GCA_012031045.1 Leptolyngbyaceae cyanobacterium SM2_5_2 | reverse complement strand
AACTCAACTCGGCCTAGGCCAATTTGGGGTCATTCCTTTGCAGGTAGAAAAACAGCATGGCAGAACCTTTTGTTGAGCAATTCTGGCGGCTGGTGGGCGATGCTCTGAGTTTCAGCCCAGCGTTATTTCCCACCCTAGCTAGTGCCGCCGATGGCCCCTGGATAGCGTTGCTGGTTTTGCTGCTGGCGGCTTTATCGGAAGGTATTGGCCAGAGTATCGTGCTATTTGCCAACCAGGTCAAGCCCTTAAATTTTGTTTTGAGTCTAATTACCTCAGCCCTGATTTTTGCTGCGACCTATTTGTTTTGGGTGGCGAGTATCTGGCTGGTAGTGGAACTAGTTTTTAAGATCAACGTGGCTCTTAGCAGCTTGGCCATTGCCCTGGCGCTCTGCTACGCCCCTAAAATTCTAGGTTTTTTAGTGGCGCTGCCCTACTTTGGTATGCCGATTTCGGCCCTGCTGTCGATCTGGACGCTGCTCTCAATTCTGCTGGGCCTGCGCAACACTACCGGATTGACCCTCTGGCAGTCCGTCATTGCGGCGGGGGGGAGGTTGGCTGGTCTTACAACTAGGGCAGCGCACGGTAGGGCAGCCCCTGGCCCTGGTCGCCGGCTGGCTCCAGACCAAATCTGCCGGGTTGCCGCTAATTACCAACTGGGTAGAGCTGAACGACTGGCTCGATGCGGCTAGCCAACCAGTCCAGACGACCTCAGACGTTACCTGGGCAGAGGTTGAAAGCGAGGACACCCAGGGCGGCTCACTGCGACGTCTTTGGCGGTTTGCGGCGCTGGCTTTTGTCACCTTTTCTTTGATTGGGATTATTACCACGTCAATGCAGGGCCACGATATCTGGTTAAAGGCTCTTGATGAAACGGCCAACCTGATCATCAACCTGATTGTGGTGACGTTAGTGGCTGTAGGCGTAGCTATTTTGCTGACGCCGCTGGAGTCCATGAGTTGGTGGGCCGGTTGGCAAAAAGAACGCCCCCTCAATCCCGGCGTCGCCCTACGCCCGCCCCAGCAAGACATCCCCATGGCCCGCTACGTCGCCTACCTGGATGGCATCAACCAGGGCACCCATGACTACCTGCCCGAAGTGCAGCAATTTCTGGATGGTCTGGCCGATGCTTTACCGCCCGACGTGCTGGTGGTCAAAGGCATTATTCCCTACTCCGTCAGTAACCGGCAGCTCACAGACGACGGCCCGTTTGCCTGGGTGTGGCGGTTAGTGGATAATTTCAAATCCGCTGCGCCGCGCCTGCCCATTGGGTTCATCATCAACATTCGCAACATCTTTGCGGTGATGATATCCGCCGATGCCCGCTACGGCCCCCTGCAAAACCGGGGGTTGGCCCAGGTGCTTTATGACAGCCTGCTGTTTCACGGCTACCAACCCGGCAGCGGCACCCCGATCACGCTGATTGGCTTCAGCGGCGGTGGGCAGATGTCGATGGGCTCGGCTCGCTATCTGGCTCAAGCTACCCATGCGCCGATTGAGGTGATTTCCATTGCTGGAGTGATTAGCGGTAACACTGGCGCCATGCAGATTGAGCGACTCTATCACCTGGTGGGTGATCGCGACCCTGTGGCCAAATCTGCTGCCCTCTACTTCCCCGCCCGCTGGCCCATCGCCCTGCTGTCAAACTGGAACATGGCCAAACGCCGGGGCCGGATTTTGTTTATTTCCCTAGGCGACGTGGCCCACAGCGCCCAATCAGGGCCAATGGGAGCTAAAACCTTTTTGCCCGATGGCCGCAGTCCCTTGCAGCAGACTATCGCCATTGTCAGCGGCATTCTGCTGCAAGACTGGCTACGCACCGGCCTGAAGAAGGCCGATTACATCCGCCCCAGCAACTACCAGCTGTACCTGGCTGCGCCCTTCAATCGCGTGGAGTATTACCCGGTAGGAATCAGGCCAAATCCAGACCGTTATCAACCCTTGGGTACCTGGCTAGGACGGCTCATCCTACCAGCGCTTGAGGAGCGGCAGCTAGAACGGTTTATTTACCTGGAGACTTACCACACGCCCCCAGACTACGCTCACCTGGTAGGACGCATTTTGAAATTGCAATGGAGCAACAATCCAGAGGTGCAAGCCTACGTGCAATTGGTGACGATGGATGTTCACTTTGCTGAACAGGTGCAGGTGAGCCAACGTAACGGCGTTGTTCATCCAAATCGGATCAATCAGTGGCCGAGTGTGGATCCGTTGGAGTCTATTGCCGGGTCACACCCCATCGACGATGTTACAGTACGGTTGCCAGAGCCCATACAGGTGGTGCAGGAACCAGGACAAGCCCCTAAGCTGCTGATTGAGGCTGACCCGGTACACATCACTGGCCGCTACTATGGCCTGGTGCAAATCCTAAAGCCCGTGGGGAACGATCGCTTTCAGGTGTGGCACTACACCAAAGCAACCGGCAATTTCGATGGGCCAGAGGAGGTCATTTACTTTCCGCCGATCATCCCCAACCGGGACGACATTTACCAATCCACCACCCGTAACATCGAGCAATCGCCCCTCAATGCCGAAGGTTGGTACATCTATGGTGCCCTCAACGCCGAGGGAGAGTTTGTGGTGCAGGCGCTGGCCCCGTATCACTTATTTGATTTAGAAGCGGATCACGTGATCACTGGCCGCAAAGCCACCGTTCATTACATTAATTTCGACTATTGGAAAGACACCCGCCACCAGAAGGGCCAGGTGATCAATACCTGGCTGTTACCCCAAGTGGCCGCAGAGGGGTTAAAGGTTCCCACCCCCCAGGACGTTTGGCAAGCGGGCGACCGCGCGCTGATGATGGAAGTTTACGGCGGTATTGGCGGCAACAAAAAAGAGTCTGGGGCCATTGCCGGGATGTACTTTGGTCACTTTTCCTTTGGCCTGGCCCAAGTGATTCGCGAACCGCTCACCGGACGGCTCCGGTTTGAGATGGAATATCGCCAGATTTTTACCCACAGTTCTGAGGCCGTGATTGCTGGATCGGTAGGGTGGACGCGGTTTATGGGCGATCGCCAGTTTGGACGAGTGGGCTTTCGGCCCGTAACCCACGTGTTGATTAAGTTTCCACCCTTTACTGAAGACTACGACTTTGATGGCGTCACCTTCTCCCCCATGAACCGGCTGATTCGGGAGCTAGACGTGATGGCGGCCCGCTACCGCATTGGCGATGGCACCGGCACTACCTCCGTGAGCCCGGTCAATTCCTGTGTGCAGGATTCGGTGCAGGCATTAATTACGGCGCTTAAGCGCATAGTGGCTGAATTTCAGCTCAATCCGCTGATGCTTAAGTGGTTGCGTGAGCATCCCGATCACGAACAGACCCAGCGATTTCAGCTCTTGATGGATCTGCTCAAATCCCTGGAGTCTAACTTGCAGCCGCTGGGTTTTACCCGCAAAGACTGGCGCACTGGTGAACTCACCCTGGGCCAGTTTGTGGGCGAAACCCCTGGCCAGACGTTGATTAACACCCTGGCCAGTTGGCGCTCTACCCTGCCCCGCATGGCCAACGACATCATGGCGATGATCTTTCTGCAACTGGGAGCCACCCTGTGGATCATCCGCGCTAACCAGATTGGCGGCGACGACCCCGACATCGAGCCGATTGCGCCCACAGACTTTACCTTTTGGGTGCCCAAAATTAAGCGGGCTAAACGAGCCAAACCTTAGAACCCAGCTGACTAACAAAACCCTCAAGCTAGCGGCCAGCAGCCGGGCCGATAAAGACAAAACCCGCCTACGATGGGTGCATAAATGGGTCGAGTAGTTGGTCTAGGTTGATTTTGTTGGAGAGTTGGTATACCCCTCTTCCCCCTCTCCTACCGCCGCTCTTCAACAACTCGCCCTGGGCTCACAAAGGAAAGCCCCTGCTGCGAGGCGGTGCTGATCATCACAGCTTCTACAACTGGGGGAGAAATTGTGACCGCAGCCCGCCAGGTGACTAAGAAGTTAGCGCCGGAGCCACCGCTGGTATCGCGGTTATCAATCACCACAGCGGTAGAGGCCAGGGCGCTAGCTGAATTGGTTCGTTCAGATAGTTTTTAGCCGCGCTCCAGCCGAGTCGTAATAGTCAATGGTTTCGATAATCAGCGGGCTGTCGGCATCGGTATTGCGCAAACTGAGGGTAGCCGTTAGCGGAAAGGCACGGCTCTGGTCAAAGTCGTAGATTTCAGAATAAATCGGCACGTAGACCACCTGGCCAGTGCCCAGGGGAGGGAGTTGATTGGCTGTCAGAACTGTGATGCCTGGGTTCATCTGGAGCCCAGGTTCGTTAGTAGAATCAGATATCGCCGGAGACGAAGAAGAAGGACTACAGGCGGCAGACATCACCAAAAATGCAGCGGCTACCAGGATTCTTCCCTGCTTATCCGTGAATGCTAAACCACGCAACATCGCGTTTACCCCGCTATCCCCTGGGATGGCTACCTTTTTAAGTTAGCAAGAGCCTATCACAATCTTCCCGATGGCTAGCAGTGGTCAGGGCTGGGGTTGGAAGACCATCCTGGCCTTTAGAATGGGGCCTTCTGCCCTGCTCTCTAGCTGGCCAATGCCTAGAAAGTCATCGGTGATAGCGTGCAATACCCGATAGGGCGTGTCGGGTAGCAAATTGCAGGGCGGCGGTAACTTCTGACCCTGCTGCCAGCGGCGGGCTAGGTCTGGTTCTAGCGCCACACTGGGGAGATAGCCTAGGGCAGACTCTGGTGGTTCCAGCGCTAGGGTGTGAGTTTCTACCAGAGCCTTAACCTGCTCTAGAGTAAGGCTCTGGGCCAGGTCAAAGCCGCCGCTGCGAGTCCGTGTTAGGTGGGCCAGGGTGGCACCGGTACTGAGAATTTGGCCCAGGTCGCGGGCGATGGAGCGAATGTAGGTACCAGGGCCGCAGTCGATACTCAGAGTCAGCTCTGGATAGTCGCCCGGCTGCCAGTCTCTTACCTCAAGATGATGCACCTCTACCTGGCGACTGGGCGGGGTAACGGCCTCACCCCGGCGGGCCAAATCGTACAGCCGCTGCCCCTGCACCTGAATGGCGCTAAAGACCGGAGGAACTTGGGTGATCTGACCGAGGAATTGAGGTAGGGCGGCCTTAATGGCGTCTAGGGTGAGGCTGGGGGCAGGCTGGCGGGTGAGGATGTTGCCTTCTAGGTCGTCGGTGGTGGTGGTTAAGCCGAAGCAAATCACCGCTTCGTAGGCTTTGTCGGAGGGCAGGTAGGGGAGGAGGCGGGTGGCCCGGCCTACAGCAATGGGCAACACACCCTCTGCCATTGGGTCAAGGGTGCCACCGTGGCCTACTTTCTTGGTGGTTAGCAAGCACCGCACTGCCCCTACGCAGTCATGGGAGGTCATGGCACGGGCTTTATTGAGATTAAGAAATCCGTCCACAACCTGTAGGGCAAAGCAGCTTACCGATAGTAGCGCAAGGCCAGCTAGCCTAGGCCGATGCTTCATCATCAGTACCGGGAGGCTGGGCCGCAGGCTGAGCCTCAAAGGCCGTACAGTAGCCCTCTGGGCTGACCCGCATGCCGTAGAGGGGCGAGGCGCTGCTCCGACACCGGCCTTCGCGCAAAAAGCGGCAACGCTGGCAACTGTCGGGTAAGTTGGGTCGGTCGTCGGCGTCTACGGCTCGTAGCAGGTCGCGCTGGTTGAGCCCTTTAATGACCAGTTCATCGCCCTGCCAGCGGGCCTGCACCAGGCCGGTGTCAGCTAGGGCACGCCAGCGCGAGTCAGCGGTGAGAGCATCGGGCAGCAGCAGCAGCACACTGTCTTCGAGCTGGGTAATTTCCCCTTCAAACACCGGCTCTGGAGCAGCCGGTTGCAGGAAGCGATCGCCAATGGGAAACTCCAGCAGCTTCCCCACCGAGGGCAGGTGCAACTGGTAGCGAGTTTGGAGTTCCTCTAGACCGGCCAAATCGGCCAGATGGGAGGGTTGGCCGTGGATAAAGGCGACGTGCTGGGGGCGCAGATTGTGAATGAGCTGGGTGGTGCCGACGCGATCGCTATGGGTGGTCAGCAAATAGGTTTCAATTTGTACTTGACCGGACTCTAGCTCCGCTGACAAGGCTTGGAGCCAGGCCAGGGTTGGCTCTTCCCCAGCATCTGGTGTGGTCAGCATTGAAACCGCCAGGCTAGACGCAAAGGAATCTGGCAAAAGTATGGTCCAAGGCCGCCCCGACGATTGACAGTAGGCATGCAAATCGGCCTCTCGATGGCCAATCAAAATGTAGGGATAGTGCGAATCAAGCTGGGCGGGGCTGGTCAGGCGGCGGATGCGAGGCAGTATGCGCTCGTCCCAAAAGAGCGGCTGATGGCGAGCAAAGTTCTGCACGCTGCTGGGGAAATAGGGCATTAAATCTAAATACAGGTCACAACCAGCGGCCACTGTGGGGTCAACCCAGACCGTAATATCTTTGCCGGTAAACTGATGGTGACTGCGTAGCAACATCACTAATTCCTGGCCCAAGCCTAGGCTCGGTACAGGTAGCAGTACCGAGCGCCCCTCTTGCAAAAGCCCATTAACAACGGTGGCCAGCTGGTTTTCTTGCTGCCGTCGGTGGGGATGGCGAGCCGTTCCAGCCGTACCCTCAATCAGCACTACATCGGGCCTTAGTCCTCGTAGGGCTTCTAGGGGGAGACCATCCACCAGGCGAGAGTTAGAAATAAAAAAGTCCCCTGAGTAAAAGAGGGTGTAAGTGCGCTTGGGGGCTGCGTAGGTCAACAGCGCACAGGCGGCTCCCGGTAAATGCCCCGCTGGCCAAAGCTGGATGGTCAGATCATCGATCAGCTGGATGGGGGTATGCCACGGCAGCGCCTGACACAAATTAGAGGGGATAGCGACCTGCGGCTCTGGCCAGTTGAGGGGTAAAAGCTGGGCCGTGGCTTCGCTGCCGTAGATCGGCACCTTAGGAAAGGCTTGATGAAAAGCCAGAATTGCGCGAGCATGGTCGCTGTGGGCATGGCTACAAAACAAAAAATCTGCCCGCTCAACCCGGTCTCTAGCCGCCTCCAGGGCCGCCAGGTCAGGCAGGCCACAGTCTAGCAAAAAGTGCCTAGAGCCCATGCGAACCTCAAGGCAAACTCCTTCTTGACTGTGACCCAACCCAAAGGGGAAACAGGCCACCTCACTCACAGAACGTCACCTCGCCCACAGTCTTTTGCTGGGGCTTTACCTGAGGACTTAGTGGGCAGACCCGTTGCCGTGGTAGTTATCAGTATCGTAAAACCCGTTTTTGGTGCCAAAAAATAGGGTGGCTACCACAAACAAACCGGTTAGAGCAACCAAAATAAGTTTGATATCCATAGGGGGCAAAAGGATGATATGAAAGGTCAACGTTAAAGTCGGTTGTGAGCTATCTTAGCAAGTCTGGTCAGAAGTCCACTGTAAAGGTTTTTGACAAACAGGCTAAAATTTAGCCGCGAATAATCCTAAAGTCGGCTTTGCCTCCTCAGCAACCCCCTAGCCCCCATGCAGCGAACCCGCTTAACCCTGCTTTTGAACGACCTGGGCGATCAGCTCAGCCTCTGGCTGATTAATCCCTGGCGACGCATCTCTCTAGTGGTGATCAGCCTGCTGTCGGGCTACTTTTTTGCCATTGCCATCTCTGCGGTTTCGGGCCAGATTGGCGCTCAAGACATTGTGATTGCGGTTTTTCTGGTCGTGGCTTCAGAATTTATCAACTGGCTGGTGTATAGCCGTCCTTGGCGCGATCCTGACTTACTTAGAAAAGTACCTAAGCCCTTGTGGATTGACTGCCTCAATAGCTTTAAGCTAGGAGCGGTCTATGCCTTTGCTGTGGAAGCCTTCAAGTTAGGCAGTTAATTACACAAACCTTCCACCGGGATGGTGCCCGTTGGTGGAAATAGCTAGCCTATAGGGGCTTTCCTAGAAGACAGCCCAGCCAACTAATGAATTCTGGCCGCCAAGAGCTGCTCCTCTAGCGCCGCAATACGGTTGTAGGCTGCCGTAAGCTGAGCGGTTAATCGCTGAATTTGAATATCTTGGGAGAGATTCACTTCAGTGTTTTGACGTTCTAGATTGCTATAGCTATTGTCCAGCAACACATCTTTGTGCTCACAAACGGTATCTAGCACACTAGGGTTATATCGATGGGGACTGCTATAGCTGACCACACCAAACCTGCTCTCAACCCCTTCATCCATAGTGCTATGGGCTGAAGCCAGAATAGCAGCGACTTGACCATTAATCTGGTCAATCATTTGATGCAGAGCGTCAACTTTATCTGTCAGTAACCTGACTTGTTCTTGGATGGAGCCCATATGACGCCTGACACTAAATTTCAATCTTCATCCTAGACTTGAGCCCACAAATTGGGTCAGGTTTCCTGAATCATTTAATGTTTGTCAGGCTTAGTTCTCAATGATTTTCGATAGCAATAGTGATTTTGACACTAAGTTAAAAAGGCATCAAGAGATGTGGTTCTTTGTGAACTTTATGGCCTAAAGGCGTTACATAAAAGCAAAAAATAGAGAGATTTGGTGGAATGGCCTATTTTTACCTATGGGAAATAGCTTTTCTTCAATGAAGTGTAGAAGTCAGGGATGTCAATACGGCGTAACCTTTCTTTAATTTACCTGGTCAGATAAAAATAGACCTCGTATCACTGGTTTTTTATCGCCCAGGATGCCGGTACAGCGGTTTTGGAAGCTAGTGAAGTACACGGATGACCCTACAACCCTTGATTTCCTTAAGATGGGCTATACCTCAGATGGGCTGTACCTCACCAGGCAAAGGAACGCTGTATAACAACGGCAGCCGAGTACCCCCTGCGACAAACCCTAAATAGTCGATGGTCTTAAGGTCTTCACCAATCAACTGAGATAATGGCCGGTAAAATTCTTGGAATTTGGCCTGCACCCATCAGGCTAATCAGACTTTGCTGATAAATAATTATGTTCAAATAACCCTGGCAGCAGAACTAAAATTGCACGTAGGTAGAATTGATCGGCCAACTAAAATCTTAAATCACTAAGATTGATTACCAGAAATTCATGGGGTTTTCTGTAAATTTCAACACATTTCAGGCTGTTTTCCCAGGGGGGTAAGGTTGTTGACGGGTGGTTAACCGGCGGTTCTATCAATCGACTGTATTCGGAAATCTTATCTTTGATCAGGATTATCTTAAGGTTTGGCGCGCTTGCTTTAGGGCTAAAATTTTGAGCAGAGATTTGCTTGGAGTGAGTAGAACTTGATGAAAATTAGCGCCCGAAATGCCATGAAAGGAACCGTGAAATCGATTCTTCCTGGAGTCGTGACGACGGAAGTGGTGATTGAAGTCGCCCCTGGCCTGGAAGTGACCTCGGTTATCACCAAGGGGTCGGCTGATAGCCTGGATTTAAAGGTAGGGGATGTGGCCTACGCTGTGGTCAAGGCCTCTGATGTGATAGTGGCGGTTGACTAGGCTGGCAGCCTCCAAGTGGTTAGCTAACGCAGGTAAGGGAAACCTGCCAGCCGTTGTCTTGCTGCTGAACTCGTAGAGACCGGCACTTAGCCAGAAACTTGGGTAGGTTTTTAGGCTCTCCGATACGTTTGAGCACTTTGCTCATAGGTTCGTTGTAAACGTGGGCAAAGTAGGCACTCAGCACAGAGAGGTTAATAGAGGCCCCCGACTGATGGGAAGACAGATTCCACAGTAGGGCTACCAAAGCCTGCTCCAGGCTCTGGGCATCATGGATGGCCTGTGCAGCTGGGCCCGTGGAACTGATAGGGGTTGGCAAACTATTGCTCTGGGCCACAGGTGCCTGTACCAGTTCTAACCCAGGAGCATGGCTGCTGATCTGAGCTGTCGTGGCCGACGATGGCGGTGGATCGGCAGCGGCCTGGAACGGCTCTGGCAAGTTGGCCTCTGGGGCTAAGGCACCTTTTAGGGCCACCGCCAGCCGTTTGCCGCCAGGCAAGGGATACAGCTCCAGCTCGTCTTGGGCAACTAAAAATTGCCTTAAGCTCTTGTAGCCGGAATTGGCTTGGATGGCCTGGTTGGCCGACACCTGATGGCAATCTCGAAACAGCTTGCCCAACTCGTCAATGGTAAGAGGCTGGTCGGGGTTGGCGTTCTGTTCTTGCCAAATCAGGTCAAGCAGCCACTGCTTCATCTCCTCAAGGGAGGGAATAGTGGGCGGTAGAGCCGTATCGAGATAGTCGGCCTCTGGGTCAGCGGTGGCAAACAGGTTGCCATGGTCAAGGTAGCCCTGGCCCAGGGAAAAGGTCTGCTTGGTGCGGTTGGCCAGGTTGAGAATAGTAAACCCGTTGCGGTTGTGGCTAACCCGGTAGGGGGTAATGCCCTGGCCCAATAGGGCGTGGGCCAGGTGTAGTAAATCAGAGTCTGCAGAGCAGATAAACACTTCGCGAATGGAGGGATCGCGCAGGGAAATCAGCGAGGCCTCCAGAGACATTTTGATGTCGGCGCTGTTTTTGCCGGAGGGGACATGGATCATTTGGTATCCTCGCCGGTAAAACGCGCGATCTCGATTGCCTAACTTGCGCCAATTGCCAAAGGCTAAACGATAGCGAATGGGATACTGGCCAGCCGTTTGCAGAAAATCTTCCAGGGCCACGGGCATGTTGATATTTTCAGCATCCACCAACAGTAGCCCCGACCCCAAGGAGTTCAGCGCCTCGCCCTCGACGTGACCCAGCGATGGATTGCCGCTGGGGGCTGTGGTGCCAAGGGCGTCGGCAATGGGCTGTTGAGCCGCCGCCAGCATAGCCTCAATCCGTTGCAAAACTTGGCCGTGGGCCTTGGTTTCCCGAAAGGCGGGGGTGAACAACTGCCGCAGAATATCTTTCACGGTCATGAACCGGGAGTCATTATCCGGCTGCTGATCGAGTAGAGCCGTAATTTTTGCCCGCTGGAACTCGCTTGAAGTGGTTTGCAACCAGTGACTACAACCCTCTGTGAGCAAGTGCCCGTGGTGGCTGTGGGCTTGAGCCACAGCGCTGTGCAACAGGTGGCTAATCTTGGCATTGAGGTCTAGTTCGGGCTGGACTAAGCGACGTGCCATGAAGATAGATAAACTTTTTCCTAGCTTATCCTTTACGGGCCATGATGTTAAAAATGTGCTACTCCCCGGCTTCGTCAAGGGCGTTTGCCGGGGCGAGGGGCGTCTTGCGGCCGTACCACGGCAAAGGGGGGCCACACGCTAGTGAAGGCCCGCTTGGTTATGGTTAGCAGGATCAGCGTACACCAATACTAGCACGTTGATACTAGCAGGTTGGCGGCGGCCTTTTCGGGCGGAGTGGTTCAAACCAGTCATGGGTGGCTGGTGGCCAGAACTTTGCGGTGGTTGAGGTCAAACCGATCGCCGTGGGATAACAAATGCACACTCAACCCGTGGATGCTGAGCGGCTCTGTGGGGGCAATGTCGGGCTCGTTGGTGTGGGTAATACGTTCGGCGTCTACCACAGTGATGACGCCTTTGCCGATCACCTGAAAGCTGCCATCGCGCTCGAATAAAACACAGGTGTCTTCGTCAATGCCCAGACCCAGGCGGTCGGGCTGCATGGCAATGGCGCTCATCAAGCGGGCCATACGGTTGCGGTTATGGAAGTGCTGATCGACAATCACCTCTGGCACAAAGCCCAGGCCAATAGCCATATCCACCAGGGCCCGGTTGGGCGACTCGCCGCTGCCGCCCCCAGCAATCATGTGGTGGCCCATGACGGCGGCCCCGGCGCTGGTGCCACCGAGGGTGATTTCGCCCAGCTGGGCACGCTGGCGCACCGCGTCAATGAGGGGAGTATCGGCCAGTAGACCGCAGAGGCGCACCTGATCGCCGCCGGTAATGAACACGCCGGTACAGGGTTCTACCAGGGTTTTCCAGGCGGGGTCTTCGCCCTGGGCGCGATCGCGAATGTCCATCACCTCAATGGCTGGGGCTCCCATTTCCTCAAAAATTTGCTGGTAGCGCCCGGCAATTGCCACCGGATCCCGCGATGCGCAGGGAATAATGCCAATGTGTGCAGAATTTCCACCCGCCCGCTCAAAAAACGTCTGCAGAATTTCCTTGCCGTGAACTTTATCTTCTGCGCCGCCAATCGCCAGAATGGCATGTTGCTTTACAAAGGACATGGGTTGATCAACCAGTAGACTCGAAATTGCGGCCTGGGCTCCCTTGCGGCATGATAAAAAACATTGCTGTTTTAGCATCATGCCATTACGCCGGGGGAATTGCGGCCATGACAGTTAGCATCGACGGGGCACCGCACCTGCGATTCGATGTTGTGAGCCTGTTTCCAGACTTCTTCACATCTCCTCTACAGTCCGGTTTGATTGGCAAAGCGCTGACTCGCCAAATCGCAGAAGTTAATCTTACCAATCCCAGAGACTTTACAACGGATAAGCACCACCGGGTTGATGACGAGCCCTACGGTGGCGGCGTAGGCATGGTAATGAAGCCGGATCCGATTTTGCTGCCGTTGAGTCGCTGCCCCAGTTGCCCCGACGCGAGGTGATTTTGCTAACCCCCCAGGGGGAAACGATGAGCCAGGCGCTCTTTCAGCAGTTGGCTACGGGTTACGACCAGATCGTGCTGATTTGCGGCCACTACGAAGGGGTAGACGAACGGGTCAGCCACCTGCTAACGCGAGAGGTCTCCCTGGGAGATTTTGTGCTCACCTGTGGCGAAATTCCGGCCCTGGCTTTGATAAATGGCGTGATTCGGCTCTTACCCGGCACCGTGGGCAAGGTCGATTCTGTGGTGCAGGATAGCTTTCAAACCCATTTGCTCGACTATCCCCACTACACCCGCCCGGCAGACTTTCGTGGTTGGCCGGTACCGGAGGTGCTGCTATCGGGCAATCACCAGGCGATCGCCCAGTGGCGGCAGCAGCAGCAACTGGAGCGCACCCAGGCCCGCCGACCGGATTTATACGAGCGCTGGCAACAAGCGCAGGATCGTCCTAGCCTGTAATAGAGCTAAGAACCCTGGTTTCTTTGAGAAACCAGGGTTCTTACGGCCAAGACTCTCTGGTTCTCTACTCAACCCATCCATGCAGCGATTTACCCAGCTCTTTCAAGAAATAGACGCCACGACGTCCATTAACGAGAAGGTGAGAGCACTGCAAGCCTACTTCCAGGAGGCCGACCCCGCCGACAAGGTTTGGGCGCTGTACCTGCTGCTGGGCAAAACCCGCAGGCGCATTGTCACCTCGCGGATACTGCGCGACGTATTCCTACAAATTTCCGACATTCCCGAATGGCTATTTAAGGACTGCTACGCCCAGGTCGGAGATTCCGCTGAAGTGATTGCTCTGCTGCTGCGCGATACGCCCCTGCCCCGCCAGGCCCAGGAGTCCATCCCCCTGCACCAGTGGATGGAGGCGATTATCCCGATGGCAAAGGCCCTAGAAACCGATGAGGAACGGCGGGATTTGATTGTCTCCTGGTGGGCAGCACTGGACAATACCGAAATTTTTGTACTGAACAAAATTCTCACCGGCGCGTTTCGGGTGGGAGCGTCGGAAAAGCTGGTGATCAAGGGACTCGCTGTTGCCACCGGCGTTTCAGAACCGGTGCTAGCCCACCGGCTGATGGGCGAGTTCACCCCCACAGTCTCGTTCTACGCTGGCCTGACCAGCCCAGAAGCTACCCAAAACGCCCCCAGCCAGCCCTATCCGTTCTTTCTGGCTACTTCCCTAGACGAAGAAAAATTTCAAACCGAAGAGGCCTCCCGCTGGCTGGCCGAGTGGAAGTGGGACGGCATTCGTGCCCAGGTGATCAAGCGAGCCGATCAGGTCTTTATCTGGTCGCGGGGGGGAAGATCTGGTCACGCCGCAGTTCCCAGAGGTGGAAACGGCCCTGGCCGATTTCCCCAACGGCATCGTCCTGGATGGAGAAATTCTCTGCTGGCAAGATGGCATGCCCCTCTCCTTTAACCACCTGCAAAAGCGCCTGGGCCGTAAGAAGGTGAGCAAAACCGTGCTGGCCGAAAGCCCGGTTCACTTCATCGCCTACGATCTGCTGGAGTACGGCGGGCAGGATATTCGAGAGCAGCCCCTGGGCGATCGCAAAGCCCTTCTATCCACCCTGCTCGCCGCTCACCCCACCGCCCAAATCCATAACTCCAGCACCCTCTCCTTTGCCTCCTTTGCAGAACTCATCCAACTCCGAAAAACCTCCCGCCAGCACGGAGCCGAGGGGCTGGTGGTAAAAGCCATCGACAGCCCCTACCTGGTGGGCCGCAAGCGCGGCTACTGGTGGAAATATAAGGTCGATCCAATGAGTCTGGATGCCGTGCTGATCTACGCCCAGGCCGGCAGCGGCAAACGGGCCAACCTGTTTACCGACTACACCTTTGCCCTCTGGCAGGGCGAGGCGCTGGTGCCCTTTGCCAAAGCCTACAGCGGGCTAGATAATGCCGAAATTGACGAGCTAGATAAGTGGATTCGCCGCCACACCATCGAGCGATTTGGCCCGGTACGCTCCGTGGAACCGATTCAGGTATTTGAAATCGGCTTTGAGGGCATTGCCGAATCTAACCGCCACAAGTCTGGTATTTCCGTACGCTTTCCCCGCATTCTGCGCTGGCGTAAGGATAAACCCGCCGCCGAAGCCGACACGCTAGAGGCCGCCAAAGCGTTACTCGCGATGTTTTGATAAGAAAATCTGGAGTATTGCTATAAGTTGGTGCAAAAACTATCTAAATAATGGCTCAGCCCTTGATTATGCATGAACGCACGTAGCCGATTTACACAAGTTGTGAATGGCTCCTGTGTGCGGTTCAACGGTGAAGTTGTGCGGCGGCAGATAACCTTGAACTCTCACAGA
>JAAUUR010000071.1 GCA_012031045.1 Leptolyngbyaceae cyanobacterium SM2_5_2 | reverse complement strand
CGAGAATAATCAAATCCGGTTGGAGGGTTTGCTGATAGCGGAGGGCTGTTTCCCCGTCTTCGCAAACTTCGCAAGGTAAAGCCTTCTTTTTCCAGATAAAGCCGAATTAGACGGGCAAATTTCTGCTTCGTCTTCCACAATTAAAATAACCACCGCTTCACCCTAACCTCTATAGTTGCTGGCGCTATGGCCGTAATTGATTGTCCCAGAATGGCGACCTTGCACTAGCATACTCACAAGGCTATTGCCCTTGTTGACGGGGTTTAGGCCATCAACGGGGCCACGCGACGACTGGGAGCTTCTGTTGTCTAATTCGTCATCCATTCACACCCTATGGCCACTTTTCCACCTCCCACCCATGCTAGCCTTGAAGCTCTGAGTCAGGGTTTGGCCGTCCATCTCCACGCCAAGGATTGGGAACCTGAGCTAGCGGTTAGCTGTGTTGAGCACGGCGGGCGACTGCTGGTACTGGCTCAACACGATGCGCCTGAAGTTAGCGACCCCAACCCGCTGTTGAAGTCCCTTGAGGCGGCTATTGCCGATGTAATGCCTGCCCTGGGGCTGGCCGATGCCGCCTGGGCCGGGGTTGATGCGGTGCCGCTGCGAATCTACCTGAGGCTAACCTCGGCCCACCAGCCCTATGCCATGCATACCTTTACCTGGCGGTTGGAGGATGCGGCCAGGGTGGTCTTCCCAGTCACACAGAATTTCCCTCCCGATTCCCTTGCCCCAAACCAGGCTGATTCTGACAAGTCTGCCGCCAGCACCGAGGGCCATACCCCTGCTGAGTCGGAGGCGGCCGCCAAGACCCCTCAGTCCTTGCTTAACCCCAGTTCTGTGTCGCCCAAGGGGGAAGGCTCTGCCTTGAGTGATGTTGCCCTGGCCCTACCGTCTACCGCCATTCAGCCACCGGGGTCATCCTCGTGGCAACAGCAAGGACGGTGGTTGGGTAACCGGGTGCTGTGGTTTATGCGCTACTACTGGAGCTACGGGGTGGCCGCTCTGATTTTGTTCAGCAGCGGCCTGTTTGCCTATGCGCTGACCCGGCCCTGCGTGGTAGGAAGCTGCGATCGCCTCGACCAGGCTGAGGAATTCTACGGCCTGGCCCAAGCCACCCTAACGGTCAACCCCAAGGAAGACGACCTGATGGCCGCCCAGTCTGACCTCCAGGCCGCCATTGATATTGTGTCGCCAATTCCCAACTGGTCGTCTCACCACCCAACCGCCCAAGATAACTTAGACCGCTACCAGGACAGCATCACCGCCCTGAACGCCATCCTCCAGGCCAAGGACATTGCGAACCAGGCGGCCAACCTGAGCCAAAATCCACCTCACCCGGTAGAGCGCTGGGTGAATGTGCATCTGCTCTGGCAGCAGGCCATCGATCGGCTGGAGACCATCCCAGCTGATAACCCGGCCTTTGACTATGCTCAAAAAAAGCGCCACGAATATCGCGAAAACCACAGCGCCATTGGCCGCCGCATTGTGGCCGAGGAGGAGGCCGAGGCGAACTTCAGCACCGCCATTCAAACGGGCCAGCTGGCCCAGCAGCGCATGGAAACGGCCAACTCCCTGGCCGGTTGGCAACTGGCGGCCAAGGAATGGCAGGCGGCCATTAAGGGACTTTCGCTGATTCCCCGTGGCACCATGGTCTACGCTGAGGCCCAGGCCCAACTCCAGGTTTACCAGCAGCAGTTAATGCGATCGACCAACCAAGCCACGCTGGAGGAGGCCAGCGCCCGCAACTACGATCAGGCGGTTCAGGCGGCTAGGGCAGCGGCGGCCTCAGAGGCAAAGAACCAGTGGAGTCAGGCTGTTTCCCAGTGGCAGCAGGCCGTTGCCAGCGCCCAGCAAATCCCTGGCGATACCATTTTGACCACCGAGGGAACTCGGCTGCTAGAAACCTACCAACCCGCCCTGACCAATGCTCAAAACCGCCTGCGTACCGCCGTTGCTCTCCAGGGCTTGACCACCACCCTAGGCGAAATGTGCGCCCAGGATGTGACCCCCTGCACAGTACAGGAAGATTCCAGCCAGGTGCAGGTGGTACTCACTAGCCAGTACGCCGAGCCTCTGCGCCAGGCCATCACTCCCCCGGCAGCCGACGGCACCTTCGGCTTTGCCAACGAACTTAGCCCCACAGTGAAGCAGCTAATCGAGCAAATCATCACCTTTAGCCACCAAGTTAACCGTCAGGTGGCTATTTACGACAGTCGTGGCGGGTTTGTGGCCCGCTATCGGCCAGATTTGGGAGGATTCGTCAAAAACTAGCGAGTAACGCCGTTTGCAAGCTGCGTTGGGCTCAAGCAATGGTTAGCGTCACAATTTGGTTGAGAAAGTTCAGCCTTTTAGGCGTGTTCGCTGTCCAACTTTTGTGGCAATATTGTGGTTTTCTGGCCCGGTCAGGGCAGAATGGTTATCTGTAGAAACTGGCAAATTTATGACGTCTGAACCAGCAATTACCGATGCGGTGCCCTCTCCTTTGGCGGCGATCGCCCTTAAAGCCGCCGGTCTTGTAGCGGTTATTTCCGCCCTGCTTGACTACTTAATACTGCTCATTCCCCTCAACTTAACCAACACCCAATGGCAATTGGCCACCACCACTCAACTGGTGGATCGAGGCATTGTACCGCTGGTTGGTATTGCCCTCCTGCTCACTGGCTTTTGGCTTGAGAGCAGCGTTGGCCGGGGAGCCAATTCAAAAAGTCTGGCGGCTGACCTGCGGTTTTGGACCTGTGCTCTGGCCAGTTTTTTGGGCTTAGTATATCTGTTGCTGGCGCTACTTCACCTGAATTCCGTTCGCTATCCAGTCAGGCGGCCCTGAAACAGGTGAACGATGAAGCTACCCAAGCTTCCACTGAACTAGAACAGCGGCTCTCCGCCGAACTAAACCAGCAGCAAACCCAACTCGGTGCTGTCTTTGAAAACGATGAGTTGCTCTCCCAGGCCATTCAAAGTGGCCAATTACCCCAGGATCTTCAACAATACCAGGACGATCCCGAAGGGCTGAATCAGTTTTTGCAGCAGCGGGCCGACCAAGCCAGGCAACAAATTCAAAATGAAATTGGCACCCGTCGGGCCGAAGCTGAGCGGCGAGTCAAAACCGAGGCCAGAAAATCGGCCTTCAGAACCTCCATTACGAGTCTGTTGCTGGCAACTGGCTACATTATCATTGGCTGGAATGGGTTGAAGCGGCTCGTATCCCTGACCCGCTCGGCCTAGCTTAACGCATCCATCACGGCCTGCTGGCTAACCACTTGGTAAATGGCTTTGAGGTGAGCCATAACCACCGGCGCATCTTCGGGTGGCAGGGGCATTTTGCCCAACACATCCAGAACAGTAGTGTCTGAGGGGGTAATGACGACCAGGTCAGTATCCAGCGGCTGCTCGTATCCCCAAAATTGCTTTAGACCCAGGTTAGCGGCGGGCTGATGCACGGGCGGTCTTTCCACCATCGCATCAAGTTCTTCCGCCGGGTCAGCCGCCTCTAGTGGGTCTGGGGTAATGGTTTGGCGCTTTTGCCGCAGTGCTTCTAAAATGCTGTCGCGGCTGCGTCCCCGCAGTTGAAACAGCACAAAGGGGTCTTCTCTAAAGAAGTCGCCCAGTTGGTAGTACACGGCGGCGATATGTTTGCAGGGGTTCTTAGGATCCGGGCAACTGCATTTAGAATGCACCTCAGCCAGATTGAAGGGATACAGGCTGAGCCCATTGGCCGTAAAAACCGCTTCAATGTCGGCAGGCATTTCTCCGGCCAGCAGTTGGGCAGAGTAGATGGCCTGCTCAGAGAGAGAATCAATCACGTAGTTCCAGTCTTCGTCGGTAAAGGCATCGAGCCAGATCGAGAGCTTGTAGGGTTCTTCGGCGGTACCCTGCACCAGTGCCGTAACCTTAGAGCCTTTATATTCCAGGCTCAGAATGTGCCCTTCGCGAGCGTAGATGCGGCCTCGCTCCAGCCGTTTCTTAAATCGATAGGAGTTGAGCAAATCAACCCAGCGCTGCACCCACCAGGCTTCATCGTCGAGGGCAAAGGCAGGATTGGCAGAGGGTGGCTGATAGCTGGTCATGGTAAAGATCGGGTAACGGCGAGGGGGGAATGATAGGCAAGCAGCCACCATCATAGCCGGGTGCTGGGGTTGAATCAATCGTTTGCTGGAGCCGCCATTCTCGCTAAGATGGCTACGGTTTGTTTACCCTGGCGAGGCTATGTCTGTTTCTAAAGCCGAAGCTCAGCAACTGCTGGAGCGCATGATTTTTGAGAGCACCGATCCCCAAGACTGGGTTCAGGATGTTTGGGGCCTGAGTCCGTTGTTGGGGGATAGTGCCGCTAAGCTGCTAGATAGTTTCTACGCCCTAGTCGAGTGCTGCCCTGAGGAGCGCCTGGATACTCTGGTTAAGAGTCTGTACCGAGAGCAGTTGGAGTTTTGAAGACTAGAAAGGAGATGGGAGCCAGAAACATCCTCCAAAGTCCCATGACAGGAACTTTGGGTGAGGGTCAGTTCACAGCCAGACAGCTTGTTTTCGATCTAGGCTGCCATAACCTACCTGCACCCGCTCCGCTATACCGAGCGGTTGGAGCTGATTTTCCTGGGCCGGCTCTTTAATAAGGCGCTCGGTTTCTTGCTGGGCTTCAGCCAGTTCGCCCAGTATACGCCAAACATCATCGGCGGTGGTAGCCATAGCGAATTAACGGGTCAATTAACTCCAATTCTAAGCCACCCGCTTTCGCTGGTAGAAGTCGGCAGGTCAGCAACTGGCGGCGACGACCACAACCTGCGGCGGATTCAGGCATCTCATCCTATGGGTTGGCTGGTTCCGGGGCAGGGGGTTGGGTAGCGATCGCCAGCTGAATTCCCGCCAGAGTGCGCAACTGATCCATCACCGCTACGACTCGCCCGTGGCTAACGGACTGATCCGCCTGAATCACCACTGTCCCTCCCGTGGTGGGGGAGATAAGGGTTTGCACCGCTTCGACCATTTGTTCGTCATTGACGGGGCGATCACCAACAAAGGCTGCCCCACTGGCATCCACAGTAACAACCACCCGCTGCTGGGGCTGAACTTCCCCCGTCTGGGCTCCGGGCAAAGCTACCGTCAACCCCTCATTGCGGGTGAGAAACAAACTGGACAGAATAAAAAAGGCGAGCACCGCAAATACGACATCGATCATCGGCACGATGTTGATTTGCGGTGGCGATTCAGAGTCTTCAGGCAGGCGCATAACAACTTAAGGCAAATCGGACTACGCCTATTCTGCCAGAGGTTTGCGAGCAACCCAGTATTTGCTCATAAAGTGGATTTGATTGCTCACGTGCTCAAACCCGGCCTCGGCTAGCCGTTGGTTCAAGTCGTCAGTCACGTAGTGACGATAGTAAGGTTCATGGAACATGGCCGGGAAGTTTTTCATAGCCACCTCAAATTCTGGAGAATCCAGCATTTGAATGGAGTCACAAATGACCAGAGTACCACCGGGCTTAACGACGCGATGGGCTTCATTGATCACATTTTGGCGCGCCACAGCCGGTAGTTCATGAAACAGAAAGACACTGACTACGGCATCAAAGTAGTTATCTACAAAGGGTAAAGACTCCCCGTTAGCCTGAATTAATTGCGGCAGCACGCCGGGCTTGGCGGCCAGGGTTTCATTAGCCTTACGTAGGTACGCTGGCGATAGATCAACGCCGTATAGAGACGCCTTGGGCAGGGTGTCACGCATCATACTCAGTGTACGCCCCGTACCACAGGCCACGTCCAAAATTTTTGGTTTGTCTCCAGCTCCAGCCAGCCCAGTTTTAAGCGGGGCAAGAATGCGCCGCCGCATGGGGTCGGCGGTGCCGTTGAACAAAATTTCTACCTGTAGGTCATACAAGTTGGCCGACAGATCGCTGAGATAGCCGTTTGTTTGGTGATGGAAGTTTTGGAGGTAATATTTGGGGTAACCCGCTGTATCAATGTCTTGATCGAAGGATTGCTGCTCCTTCATGTTGGCCCGATCCCAGATTTTAGGCAGATCGAGGCAAACTAGTGGATAAAACTGGAAAAAATCGCTCCAGGGATTATCAAAGAGCAACTCCTTGGGATAAACTCCGGCTTCAGCATCCTGCCAGTCGCACTCAAGCAAATCGCTCATGCGCCGCTGAAACAGTTGCAGCGTTTCTAAATCAAGCTCCTGTACCTGAGCCTCTTTCGGGGGATTAACCACCCGCATCACCTGGCTGCTCAGGGTTTTGTGCGTTAGTCCAAAATAGCTTTTCCCTTGCTGGAATGTCTGGTAGGCCAGCTTTGTGAGTGTGTCAGGCATACGACCAATGAGTTAAGTTATTTTTTGAGGAGAGAATTTTCTCTGCGTTTGTGAACAATTGTAACGGACTTTGTGGGAAAGCGCAGTCTGCTGACGCCATTGCCGGAGCAATAGTTAACAGAAATCAACAATTCACCCCATAGGGCACTACTGCTCATCTGCCCAGACGAGGCAAAACCCCGGCCTGGGCCGCCAGGGAGTCAGTGATTTGAGCCTAACTGGCTAGGCGCTGATAGAGCCCATGGGTTGGCTGAGTTGCTGCTTAAAGCTAACTAAATCCGCCAGTAGATCAGCTTGAGCAATGGTTGTCTGCTCCCCAGACTGAAGCCACTTGACCTGCACAATGCTCTGGGCCGCTTCCTCATCACCCAAGATCAAACAGGCCACGGCCCCACTGCGGTCGGCCCGCTTAAACTGCTTGCCAAAGGCCGAACCACTCAGATCTAGCTCCACAGCCAACCCGTTCTGGCGCAGCGCCTGAGATAGCTGCAAGGCGTTGGCCTCGGCCTTTTCCCCCCGCGACACGACATACAACTCTGGGGGTGCCGCCTCGGTGGGGTTAAGCTGTTCCAGCAGCAGCGTCAGCCGCTCCAGGCCAATCGCCCAACCCACGGCTGGGGTGTCTGGCCCCCCTAACTCTTGCACCAGGCCATCGTAGCGTCCACCGCCGCAGACTGTGGCCTGGGCACCCAGGTCGCTAGACTGAATCTCAAAGGCGGTGTGGGTGTAGTAATCGAGTCCACGCACCAGGCGGGGGTTGAGGATAAACTCAATGCCTAGATTGCTTAACTGAGCCAGCACCCGGTCGAAGTGGCGCTTCGAGTTTTCCCCCAGGTAGTCCAAAATGTTGGGGGCGTCTGCGGCGATCGCTGGGTTTTTTCGTCCTTGCTGTCCAGAATCCTCAGTGGGTTGCGGCTGAGGCGGTTTTGGGAGTCTGGGTCAAGGTCGGCTTTAAAGGGGGTTAGATAGGCGACCAGGGCTTCTCGGTAGCGGTGGCGATCGGCCTGATCGCCCACGGAGTTGAGGTAAAAGGTGAGATTCTTTAGCCCCAGGGCTTTTAGCAAATCCGTGGCCAGGGCAATCACCTCGACATCGGCCCTGGGGTCGGCGCTGCCCAGCACCTCTACCCCCACCTGGTGAAACTGCCGCTGGCGTCCTTTTTGAGGCCGCTCGTAGCGAAACATGGGGCCGCAGTACCACAGCCGCTGCACCCCCCCCTGGGCGTAGAGACTGTGCTGAATGTAGGCGCGCACAACGCCAGCGGTGCCTTCGGGGCGCAGCGTACAGGGGCGTTCGCCCTTGTCCACAAAGCTGTACATCTCTTTGCCTACCACATCCGTAGCCTCGCCAATGCCGCGCTCAAACAGCGACGTTTGCTCGAAGGTGGGGGTGCGAATTTCTCGGTATACGGCCCGCTGAAAGAGTTGTCGAGCCACCGCTTCAACCCGCTGCCAGGTATGGATGTCGGCTACCTTGAGGTCGTTTCCTACAAACTGGGGCTTAGGCAGAATGTCTTCGGTTCCTGGCAAAGATTGAATGGGCTCCATTGGGTAACTCAGGTAGGCCTAGCAAAAGACCTATGATACCTCGCCGCTTAACCCGCTTCCACATCCTGCGAGACTGGCGGGGTAAATTCCGGCAAAATGCAGCAGTTCACTTCATCAATGCAGACCTTGCCAGATTGCAACGCCCACCGAAATAGTGCGACTCGGTTGCCGGTAGCCGTTTTCGTCAGGATATTGCTGATGTGGTTATCCACAGTGCGCTTACTGATTTCAAGCTTCTCGGAAATTTCCTGGTTGGTTAGACCAGAAGCTACCAATTCAACAATCTGCAACTCCCGATCTGAGAGGCTGCCCTGCCCATGCATCGGAGCTGTATCGTCGCTTGCCATACCAAACTATTCCCTGGGTGTTATGTATTTATGCTTATCTCTATTATCACTATACGTCTTTATCTAGTTGCTGTAGGGTTTTTTGGGGGTGGCTTTATGGGCCAAACCAGTCGCCAACGGCTACTCTAGGATGTATCCCTAGCGGTCTGTGTCAATGCTTCAACCGTTCTGGGGCAGCCTTGCCCACCTCTACCGCCCATTAGTAAACCTGGGCCTGATCCTGGGGCTGTGGGTGGCCATGGGGATAGGCCTAACGTCATCCGTTTGGGCGGCCAACCCGGCTGGGGCAGAGTTCCCCAATGCCCCAGTGGTAGAGGAAACGGCCTCACTCTCCAGTTCCCAGCCCGATGCCAGTACGGTACCGTCGGAAACCGTAAGCCACTTTGTCAGCGCGTACCTGGCGGTGGTTAAACTGATCGAGGCACGAGAACCCAGTTTGCAGGGGCCGAAACCGAAACCGAGTCTCGCCAGATGCAGCAAGAAATCCAGACCGAGGCTATTAACCTGATTCAGGCCAACGATCTGACCCTACAAGCCTACTGGGAACTCCTAGGGCTGGCCAATAGCGATCCAGAATTTCGTGAACGAGTCCTAGCTCAAATCGAGGAGGCCAGTCTGTAACTGAGACTAGGGCCGCACAAACTCCGAGGGGCGCTTAAAGCCTTCTACGGGCACATTGACCAGAGCTTGCTGCATGAAATCTCGCCAAATTGGAGCCGCATAGGTACCGCCGGTAGCACCCGCCCGTAGCGGGGCATAGTTGTCGTTACCAACCCAAACGGCGGTGGCCAACTGAGGCACATAGCCGACAAACCAAACATCTCGTTGGGAGTCTGTGGTGCCGGTTTTGCCCGCCGCTGGGCGGCCAATCTGGGCGCTCTTACCCGTCCCCCGAACGATAACGCCCTGGAGTACATCGGTCAGTGCGGCGGCAGCCCAGGGATCCAAAACCAGTTGAGGGTTGGGCGTGTTATCCAGCAGCACGTTGCCGCTGCTATCGGCCACCTGCACAATAAAGGTTGGATTTGAGTGCCAGCCGTTGTTGGCAAAGGTGGCGTAAGCTCCGGCCATTTCCATCGGCGTTAGGTCTACAGCACCGAGGGGGAGGGAAGTAACGGCCTGCATTGGGCTTTTAATGCCCAAGGTACGACAAACCTCAATAATTTGGTTAACGCCTACCGCCTGCCCCAGCTTAACCGCAGGCACATTTCGCGAAACCTCTAGGGCCGTACGAATGGAAATATTACCCATGAACGACCCATCGTAGTTCTTGGGGCTGTAGTACTTATAACCATCAGGATAGCTGACGGGGGTATCGGCAATACTGCTATCGGGGGAGTAGCGTCCCGTCGCAAAGGCCACGTAGTACACAAAGGGTTTGAAGGCAGAACCCGGCTGGCGAATCGCCTGGGTAGCTCGGTTAAACTGGCTCTGCTCATAGCTCACTCCGCCCACCATAGCCTTAACAAAGTGGGTGCGGGGGTCAATGGCCACCAGGGCCATCTGGTCAGCCATGCGAGAAATGCGAGCATGGTGCCGCTGCACAACTTCCTCTGCTGTGCGTTGAAGGCCCAAGTCTATCGTGGTCTGCACCCGCATACCGCCCTTGACCACCGCATCATTACCGAAGCGCTCCTTCAGCTCCAGCACGGTGGCCTCGGTGACGTAGGGGGCAATGCTGCTCCGGAAGGACTTAATTTCGCCCACCAGCAGCGGAGCGGCCTTGGCCGTGGCCTCTTCTTCGGTGGTAATCCAGCCCAGTTGGCGCATGCGGTTTAGCACGATCAGCTGGCGCTGCTTGGTCTGTTCGTAGTTGTTAAAGGGGCTGTAGTCTTCAGGGGCCTGAATTAAACCCGCCATCATGGCGGCCTCCGGCAGGGTGAGATCCTTCGCCGATTTATTAAAGTAACTCTGGGCGGCGGTCTCCACACCGTAGTTGTTGTGGCCCCAGTACACCTGGTTGAGATACATCTCCAGGATTTCTTCCTTAGAGAAGATTTGCTCTAGCCGCAGCGCTAGCACGGCCTCGGCCACCTTACGACTAATGGTGCGTTCGGGGGTTAAAAACAGGTTCTTAACCAACTGCATGGTGATGGTAGACCCGCCCTCAACCGTAGTTCCGGCCTGAAAGTTAGCCAATACCGCTCGGCCCACGCTGCTGGGGTTGATACCGCTGTGGGAGTAGAAATAGCTATCTTCTACGGCCAGCACGGCTCGCTTCAGGTGGGGCGAAATTTCATTGATATCAACAACTTCCCGATTCGCTTCGTCGTGCAGGCTGTAGAGCAGGGTGCCGTTAATATCGTAGATGTAGCTGGTTTCGCTGGGCACGTAGTTACGTAGCACCCGCACATCGGGTAGATTGCGAAAGCTAATGGCCAAGCCAACTAGCCCGCCCGCCACTACAGCACTGGCTATCATCGTTGTACCGAGTAGGGCGGCAGCGGTGACCTGTCCCACGTCTTGGATGTATTTTAATAGATCGGTGCTGCGCCGGACAGGCTTAGGGTGCGATCGGCTTTTGTGACGGACAGTATGTGTAGACACGTTAGCTTTAGTTCTGTATTAAAGAGACGATGACAAGGGAGTAGACGGTGGGAGGAAATTCTAGGATGAGTAGATGCCAGAATTGATGCTGCAATTATAGTAGCCACTTCGGCGGCTGGTGAGCCTTAATCCAGCATAAAATGCACTCTAGCTTTGCCACGTTAACTTTGACCAATGACGAACCCCGCTTTTACGGCTACGGCCTCTGCCGCTACTCTGGCTAACCCCCTCCAGTGGATCTATCGTGGCGTTAGCGAAGTGTTCCCTGACCAACCCGATTCCACCGACCCAGAACAAAATCTGGTGCAGCGGTTACAAACCTGTGATCGCCCGCTGCGCGTCAAGCTAGGGATTGATCCTACCGGGGCCGAAATCCACCTGGGGCACAGTATCCCCGTGCGCAAACTGCGGGCTTTTCAAGACGCGGGCCACATTGCCGTGCTAATTATTGGAGACTTTACCGCCCGAATTGGCGATCCCACGGGCAAATCCGAGGTGCGTCGCCAGCTTACCGTTGAGGATGTTCAGGCCAACGCCAAAACCTACCTGGATCAAGTGCGCCCCATTCTCGACTTTGACACGCCAGGGCGGTTGGAAATTCGCTACAACTCCGAGTGGTTGTCTGGGTTGGATTTAGGCAAAGTCCTAACGTTGCTGGCCACCATGACGGTGGGCCAAATGCTGGCTAAAGAAGGCTTTGCCGAGCGCTACGAAAAGGGCAACCCAGTCTTTTTACACGAGTTTCTCTACCCGCTGATGCAGGGGTACGATTCGGTGGCTGTCCAGGCCGATATTGAACTAGGGGGCACCGATCAAAAATTTAACATTGCCGTCGGGCGAGATCTCCAGCGTCACTTTGGCCTGCCCCCCCAGTTCGGCCTGCTGATGCCGCTCCTGTTGGGGACGGATGGCAGCCAGAAAATGTCGAAGTCCTTAAATAACTATGTTGGCCTGCAGGAAGCCCCGCTCACCATGTACTCTAAGCTGGAAAAAACCCCCGATGCCCTAATCCGCGACTACTTTGAACTGCTGACTACCCTCAACCTGGCTGATTTGCCGGAGAACCCCCGTGAACAGCAGAAGCAGTTGGCTCTTGATATTACCCGACAATTCCACGGGGAAGAGGCGGCTCTACAGGCTCAGCAGGCCGCCATTAATCTGGTGCAAGGCACGGGCGAACCGGCGGCGGGAGTGCCTGAGTTTTCCCTCGGTACCATTCAGTTTCCGGCTAAGCTGTTCTACATTATCGGGGCCACCGGCCTCTGTGCCAGCAGCAGCGAAGCCCGCCGCCAAATTCAGGGTGGCGGTGTCAAACTAGACGGTGAAAAGCTGGCTGACCCTAACCAGGAGTTTGCTAACCCAGACCCGCTGGTTGGCAAAGTCCTACAGGTCGGCAAGAAGAAATTTATGCGCCTGGTGGCTTAACCGCGGGAAGGTCATTTCGCTCACATCTCAGACAGGAGTTGACCTCGGTAGCCGGTGATGATGCGGCTACCATCTTTGAGAATGTGCACCTCAAGCTGGTCACTGGCCCAGGTAATGGCATTCTGCAAGGCCGGATTAAAGATATGCACTCGCTGATTGCGGGAAGATACCGGCGAATCCGGGGAGTTGACCGCCTGGGATTGGACAAAGGGGCCATCAATCAACAGGTCGAGCTGATCGAGCAGGGCTTGGGCACCGGCTGGGGGCGGCGGGCGATCGCAACGCCTCCAGCGTAAAACCCGTAAAAGACATCACGTTCAATCCAGCCGCCTTGACCTTAGCCGCCAAATTAGCCAGGGCTGGAGCCTGCCAAAAAGGCTCCCCGCCGGAAAAGGTCACCCCCTGGTTGCGGGGGTTAGCCAAAATGCGCTCAACCAACTCATCAACCAGCACCAACTGATTTTCTTCAAAGAACCAGGAGGCCGGGTTAAAACAGCCAGGGCATTCCAGCAGGCAGCCCTGCACCCAAACCACAGCCCGACAACCAGGCCCATTTACCTCCGACTCGTTGACATAGCCCATGATGTTGAGGTGACCAGCAGGGATCTGCTGGAGAGCTGACGGCGGAGTGAGGGTGGGATGAGTCATAGTCAGGTCAGGGTGGCAATGACGCAGTGGGATGTTGGTCTAGGGCTGATCCTAACCTCTTAGACCTGGCTAAGCAGAGGGGTGATAACGAAGCGTAATTAACGAAGTGTAATGATGAAGCAATCCACCACGCTAAATTGTTCGCCCAAGTTGGGTTAGTGCGTCGGCTGCATCAGCATTGCTCTCAGTTTGTCCAGCTCTGCTGGAGACAAGGTCTGGGCAACTTTCTCCATATCCGGTTGGCTCATGGTGTTGAGCACCTGCCTTAACGCGCCGAGGGCTGCTGTAACCGGCTGATTTGGCGTAGCGCTGGAGAACGTTGGCACAGCACAGTGCCCACCGTCGCAGTTTAGGTGCAGGTCGTGCCAGATCATGGTGGGCAAAATCCAACCCCGGCGACCGTGTAGTTCTTGCAACAGCACCTCAGTTTCCCAGAAGGTTTTGGGTGAAGGGTAGAGAGATTCTCTCCAGGCATGGGGGACGGTAAAGCAGCCAAAGTGATGCTGGTACTCATCCGAGTCGAGCATGGCAGTAATTAACTCTTTTACCCCACGCCGCATGAGAATATCGCAGTACTCGCGCATTTCTACGATATCTCTGGGGGCTCGCCCTATAAAGTGCTTAAAGCACAGCTCGATGAATTTGGCATTAGAAGATTTGTAGTAAAACGCATTCAAGTAAACCTCAGACTGACCCAGGTTGCGCAGAAACCGCTTGACGCCAATCTTATTTTTCAGGAAATCATCTTCGTCTTTAGCCAGAGCTTTACGTTCGTAGGCGTAGGGCTGACGTTCTAGCACCTGGGCATAGATTTGATGCAGTGCCATCTGCCGTTCTTCTCGGTCAGACTGACGACTAACGGTTAACGTTTGAGGGGTGAAGTTATGGAGCGTAGTCATTGCGGTTCTCCCTGCCACCAGGACACATCTAGTGCCCTTAGGCTGCCCAACGGTAGCCCAATCGCTAGGGGATGACGTGTTTCTTAATATCGCGGCTTGGAGCAGCTCAACGCCAAAGGTGTAGGCGATGTCGCCAGGTAATAGACGTTAACCTAGTGCCAAGGCTAGTAACGCAAGGCAGACGTAAGAAGGCAAAAGGCAGCGCAGGAATCTCAGGTTTCCCAAGGGTTTCCAAATTATATAAACAGGTGGGTTATTGCCGCCTCAGAGTACTAGTCAAATCGTTAGAAAAGCCTCTCTCTGAGCCGCTAGCAGTTGCTTGATACCCAGCTCTGCTACATCTAAGATTCGGTTCATTTGGTGACGGCTAAAACTGCCATCCTCCGCCGTGCCCTGAATTTCAACAATATCCAGCATCTCGTTGAGAACAACGTTGAAATCTACCGTAGCCGCAACATCTTCCTCGTAATTTAGGTCGAGGACAGCCTCATCCTCTAGCAGCCCTACTGAAACAGCCGCTACTTCGTGAATGAGCGGGGACTGGTCTAAAATCCCCTGTTCAAGTAGGGCTTGCACAGCTTCCTTAAGCGCTACAAAACCCCCGGTAATAGAGGCTGTTCGGGTGCCAGCATCGGCTTGCAGTACATCAGCATCCACCAGCAGGGTACGCTCTCCAAGGCGCTCAAAATCCAGGGTAGATCGTAGGCTGCGGCCAATCAAGCGCTGAATTTCCTGGGTACGTCCAGAGAGCTTCAACCACTCCCTATCCTGACGTTGGGGAGTTGCTCCAGGCAGCATCCGGTACTCGGCGGTTAACCAACCTCGCCCTGACCCCTGCAAGAACCTGGGCACTCCCTCGTCAACGGAAACCGTGCAAAGGACTTGAGTATCGCCACACCGAGTCAGTACTGACCCGGCAGCAAATTTGGTGAACTGCCGCTCAAAACGAATTGGACGCAGTTGATGAGGTTGACGACCATCGGGGCGCTGCCAGGTCATAGGAATAGTGGTGAATGGCCGTAACTAGAATACAGCAGGCTAGCCCCCCCCTGGCGTCGCTCATAGCAGCCG
>JAAUUR010000070.1 GCA_012031045.1 Leptolyngbyaceae cyanobacterium SM2_5_2 | reverse complement strand
GAGACATGCTGCTATTTTTGCATGCCGACACCACGTTACCGGCCAACTTCGATCGCTGGATTCGACTATACCCTGAGCCAGCCGGGTGTTGTCGCTGGCGCATTTGGGCTAGCCATTGATGACGCGGCCTGGGGTCTGCGCTGGGTGGAGTGGGGGGTAAAGCTGCGATCTCGCTGGTTGCAAATGCCCTACGGCGACCAGGCGCTGTTTATGAAAACAGCCGTATTTAGGGACTTAGGTGGATTTCCGGCCCTGCCCCTGATGGAAGACTTTGAGTTAGTCAGACAACTGCGGCGGCGAGGGCGGGTCGAAATCGCTTCAGCCTCAGTCTTAACCTCTGCCCGGCGCTGGCAAAAGCTGGGCATCGTGCGTACTACTCTAATCAACCAGGGAATTATCCTGGCCTACCTACTGGGCATACACCCAAGTCGGCTAGCCCGCTGGTATCGCCAATGGGGGCGGCGGCCCTAGGCCAGCTTCCAGTTTCTGCAAGCCTGATACCCGTTCTGCGATTTTGCTGTACGCCTGCTGTCTTCTGGCTTGCGCCTCTGCCCCTAGTAAACGGATTCCCAATCGGGGCAGTGGCGTTCGTCGTCAGGGCCAAAGGGATGCATGGCACAGACGAGGGTGTTGCCACCGTGGGCTTGGCCGTAGAAATTGCGGCAGCCCACGCAGGCTGGGTAGTTTTGCAGAATGGGTTCAACCGTGCTGTTGAGAGGGGCCGAAACCTCTTCAAACCATTGATCAATCCCGGAGAGCCCGGCCACCAGAGGCCCCAGCACTAAATCCAGCTGTTCCACCACCTCATTGACTTGGCTGTTGAGAGAGGTTTCAAAGGGTTCAACAGATCGGTTAAGGTCACTAATGAGGTGGTCAATTTCGGGGTTGATGGCATCTTGCACCTGCTCAGTCCACTGGTCAGTATTGCGCAAAAAGCTATCAGAGGCCGCTGCTAGCTGCTCAGTCAGGTCATCGAGCCAGCGCTCAGTTTCTTGAGTTAACTGCTGGGTAAAGTCCTGAACAGCCTCGCCAAAAGCATTCAAAATTTGCTTAGACCAATCATCCATCATGTATCACTCGCTTTTCGCTTTAGGGCTTCTAACTCCTGGCGGAGGGCTATAACCTGTTGCCGCAGCGCCTCGGTCTGTTCTACATCAGCCGGTTGGGAAGCGCCCGGCCCATCGTCCAGAATCTCAATGCGGCGGGGAGTAGTTGTGGCATCCTCCGCCGAGGGTGGAGTGACCTGGGCACGGCTGATCATGTCATTGACCAAGCGCTGGGCTTCCTCCGTGGTCATTTCCCCCCGTGCCACGAGTTCGTTGACTACGGTTTGGGCCTGTTCCTGCACATCCTTGAGGGTGTGACCGGCCTTTTCACCAGCGTAGGACGCCGCTCCTACACCCAGGTAGAATGCCTTTTTCACCAATTCACCAAAGCCAGCCATAACGCCTGCCTCCCTATTGCTGAACCTCTACTGCCAGCCTAGGCAACAAAAGGGCTGATTGCCTAGGGGCTATTTCTCGCCATGGGTTCTGCAATCCAAACACCGTCCGCTAAGCACCCAAAATGCAAAAGACCCGGAGTCCACGCCTGTTACAAGCATCCCGTAATGCTGCTACCTTCCGGTCCTGACATGATTTGGGCGTTGTAACCGCATGGGTCCGAGTCATCTACAGCATAGCACCAGATTAGTGATCCGGGATACCGACTCTAGCCCCACTGGAAAATAGCAGATCCCCAGGTAAGCCCGGCCCCAAACCCAGCCGCTGCAATGGTGTCGCCCGGTTGAATACGACCGGCTCGAACCGCTTCATCTAAAGCCAGGGGAATGGAGGCCGCTGACGTATTGCCGTGGTCAGCCATATTACTCAGTACCCGTTCTGGAGACACCTGTAAGCGCTCGGCCACCGCATCAAGAATGCGCTGATTGGCCTGGTGGAGCAGTAGCCAGTCGATATCTTGGGTGGTTAAGTCGGCCCGGAATAGGGCCTTTTCAATGACCTCTGGAACGCGGCTGACGGCAAATTTGTAAACCTCACGGCCATTCATGGTGATGGGGGCGAAGGTACCTTTTTGCACCGCTAGGTCGGCGTTCAATGGTTCAGGAGTAGCTTGATAGGGCAGCTTTAGATAGCTGTTTAAGGTGCCATCGCTGCATAACTCAAAGCCCAGCAGGCGATCGCGATCACTGGCCTGCAGAACCACAGCGCCCGCCCCATCGCCAAAGAGGACACAGGTGTTGCGATCGCCCCAGTCTGTCCAGCGGGAAAGGACATCGGCCCCAATTACCAGAACAGTGTCAAAGGCTCCGGCGCGAATGTACTGAGCGGCTGTCACCAGAGCAAAGACAAAGCCCGAACAGGCGGCGGTCAGGTCAAAGGCAACGGCGCGGGTAGCCCCAAGTTCGGCTTGTACCTGGCAGGCACTGCCAAACAAATCATCGGGGGTGGAGGTGGCTAGCAAAATTAACTGTACGGCTTCCGCCTCTACCTGGGCCATCGCTAGGGCTTGTCGGGCCGCCTGGGCCGCTAGCGAACCGAGGGAATCTTCGGCGGCGGCCAGATGACGTTGCCGAATACCAGTACGGCTGACAATCCACTCGTCAGTGGTATCAACAAGATGGCTGAGAGCTTCATTGCTGAGGGTAGCGGACAGGCAGGCTGAGCCACTGCCTACCAGAGAGACACCGGGCATAAATTGTTCCACAAGCTATTCTCCGTCTGCGGCGGGTGCGGTAACCCGCTGGTACTGGGCCTGAATGCGGTCTAGCACACGATTATCGACGGCCTCCTTAGCCAGCCGGATAGCGTTGAATACAGATGGAGCCTGGGAGCTACCGTGGCTAATCACCGTAATACCGGCTACGCCCAGAAGCAGCCCGCCGCCGTGCTCAGCATGGTCTACCCGCTGCTTGATGCGGCGCAGATTAGGCATGAGAACAGCGGTACCCACCTTACCCCGCAGGCCCTGGGGCAGTTCTTCCCGCAAATTTGCAGCACCGACTCGCCCACGGCTTCAGCAAATTTGAGCAAGACATTACCCACAAAGCCGTCACAAACTACCACATCAAACTGCCCAGACAAAATATCGCGCCCCTCGGCATTGCCAGCAAAGGGGATATTGGGGTTTTCAGCCAATAGCTGGTGAGCCTGGAGAGAGAGGTCATCCCCCTTGCTGGGTTCTTCGCCAATATTGACCAACCCGACTCGCGGTTGCTCTACCCCCAGCACATAACGAGAGTAGATAGTGCCCATCATGGCAAACTGCTCCAGATACCTGGGGCGGCAGTCTACGTTGGCGCCTACATCCAAAATCAATACTGACTTATTGGCAATTACCGTTGGAAAAACTGCGCCAATGGCCGGGCGATCAATCCCCTTCAGCCGACCTAGCCGCAACAGGGCCGAGGCCATAGCTGCCCCAGAATGCCCCGCTGATACAACGGCATCCGCCCGCTTTTGCTTAACACACTCCATCGCCACGTTGATAGAAGCTTGGGGCTTCTTACGCAGAGCACTCAGCGGCTCTTCGTGCATTTCGATCGTGCCCTCAGCGGGTACCAGCTCAATCCCCTGAAGATGATCAGGGTTAGCCACTGCGGCCCGAATTTGAGCTTCGTCCCCGACCAGGGCAACCTCAACATCCAGCTCGGCCTTAGCTCGAATGGCCCCAGCTACAATTTCGCCAGGGGCATAGTCACCCCCCCATTGCGTCAATGGCAATGCGTGCCTGGTTGAGCGCCATCTGCTATATCTCAAAAAACCTTAAGAAATTTTAGCAGACTACTCTTCCCCAGGTTCTACGATTCGTTGGAATAAGTAGCCAGTGCCACGGGCGGTGAGGATCAGTTCTGGGTTGCTGGGGTCATCTTCTAGCTTGGCCCGCAGCCGCGAGATGTGAACATCTACTACGCGAGTATCCACGTGGCGCTCTGGGGTGTACCCCCACACTTCCTGCAAGATTTCCGACCGGGAGAAGGGTTCGCCAGAGCGGCTGACCAGCAGTTCTAGCAGGCTAAACTCCATGCCGGTCAGGCGGATGCGCTCATCCCCCTTGTAGACCTGGCGTTTGTTGGTATCAATACGGATGGTGTTGACGGAAATTACCCCGGAACTGGGAATGCCCGACATGCCGGTTTTATCTACCCGACGCAACACCGAGCGAATGCGGGCCTCCAGTTCTTTGGGAGAAAAGGGCTTGACCACATAATCATCCGCGCCAAGTTCTAGGCCAGTGATGCGATCGGCCACATCGCCCAGGGCGGTGAGCATAATGATGGGAATATCTGACTCTTTGCGAAGCTCCTGGCAGACGCCGTAACCATCGAGCTTAGGCATCATAACATCCAGCACCACCAGGTCAGGCGCGGTAGAGCGAAAGGTTTCTAAGGCTTCTTCGCCATCGGCGGCGGTGACGACATCGTAGCCAATCATGGACAGGCGTGTTTCGAGGATGCGGCGAATGCTGGCCTCATCATCGACAACCAGAATTTTTTCTTTGTTGCTTTCCAAGGTTTTCAAGGCTCCCTACATAACGCCATATTCTATAAACAAACTCAACGTTTAATAATTAAATTTGGCCAGTAAATAATCGAGATTAACGGTTCCTTACGTTGATCTATGGCCTTAAACCCCCCTCACTGTCAATATCTGGTAGATCCACAAGTGGCTGATACGGTATTGTTATTGATTCATAGTTATTAACTGCAATACTTTCATTACAGAGTTTTTTAAGGTTTATTGCAAAAACTGGTCAGCTCCTTCGTCAAGATAGGGGAAGGTTGATACGGTCTAGCGGCTATGGCAAAATCCCGGTCTATTTTCGTATGTAATCAGTGCGGGGCTGAGTCATCCCAATACTATGGCCGCTGTGCAGTATGTAGTAGCTGGAATTCTCTGGTAGAACAAGCGTTGCCGGCCAAGGAGGCCACCCCGTCCCGATTCCCGTCTACCGTGCGCAGCCGAGGGGCTGGAACGGCCTCACCTTCCCGGCAGCCTCGGCTGGCCATGACCCTGGAGCAAATTCAGGATCATCCCCAAATGCGGTTGCCATCGGGCTATGGAGAGCTAGATCGGGTGCTGGGCGGTGGCATTGTGCCTGGTTCCCTGGTGTTGTTAGGGGGCGATCCGGGCATTGGTAAATCCACCCTGCTATTGCAAGTCGCCAACCAGTTGGCAACCCGGCTACCAGTGCTCTACGTCTGTGCTGAGGAATCGGGGCAGCAGGTCAAGTTGCGTTGGCAGCGGCTGGGGGAGGGGGAAAGGGAAGACGGCAAAAGGCGGAAAGCGGAAGGCGGAAGGCGGAAAGTAGAGGCGGCGGAGTCCGTTGATGGGGAATCGCAGCTTTTTTTGCTGCCGGAGATTGACCTGGAAACGATTTTGATGGAGTTAGAGTCGTTACAGCCCGCCGTGGCGATTATCGATAGTATTCAGGCGCTCTATTACAGCACTCTCACCTCGGCACCGGGGTCAGTGTCTCAGGTGCGGGAATGTACCTCGGCGCTGATGCAGTTGGCCAAGCGGGCGAATATTTCGCTGTTTATCGTGGGTCATGTCACCAAAGAGGGGGCGATCGCCGGCCCCAAAGTACTGGAGCACCTGGTGGATACGGTGCTGTACTTTGAGGGTGATCGCTTTGCCAGTCACCGACTGTTGCGCTCGGTCAAAAATCGCTTTGGGGCCACCCATGAACTGGGCGTATTTGAAATGGTAGATCGAGGCCTGGCGGAAATCAGCAACCCCTCGGCCCTTTCCTGGGTAACCGCGATGAGCAGGTGCCCGGCATTGCCACAATTGTGGCCTGCGAGGGAACACGACCGCTGGTGGTGGAGTTGCAATCTCTGGTTAGCCCCACCAGCTATAGCTCACCGCGCCGGTCTACCACAGGTATTGAATTCAACCGGCTACTGCAAATCCTAGCAGTGTTAGAAAAGCGGGTTGGTATTCCGCTGTCTAAGTTGGATGCCTACGTGGCCTCGTCTGGTGGGCTCACGGTGGCCGAGCCAGCGGCGGATTTGGGGGTGGCTATTGCCGTGGTGGCTAGCTTTCGAGATCGCCTGGTTGATCCCGAACTGGTGCTGATTGGGGAAGTCGGTTTGGGTGGTCAGGTGCGGCCTGTTTCCCAACTGGAGCTACGGCTGAAGGAAGCGGTCAAACTGGGCTTTAAGCGGGCGCTGGTGCCCAAGGGCCAAAATCTGAAAGTAGATGGTCTGGAGATTGTGGAAGTATCACGGGTGGTAGACGCCATTGGCCATGCTCTGCGGAGCTAGAGGCCAGATAGGGGGAGATGTTTGGCTTCTGCCAGCAGCACCGTTAGACTGTAAGCAGGAATGAATGAGGTATCGCCATGACGCCAACCGTCGAAATTTACACCTGGAGCCGTTGTCCTTTTTGCATTCGAGCTAAGGGGCTGCTCGATCAAAAAGGCATTGCCTACACCGAATATTGCATTGATGGCGATGAAGCGGCCCGAAGCATCATGGCTGAACGGGCCAATGGACGGCGATCGCTGCCGCAAATTTTCATCAACCACCACCACGTTGGCGGCTGTGACGACCTCTTTGCGCTGGATGCTGAGGATGGCATTGAGCCACTCCTAGAAGCGGCCCCCGCCGTCTGAGTTGATTCTCTAGCGGCGGCTCATGAGCTAGGCCAACAACCCTGCCCGCGCCAACCAGTCTAAGCGCAATGCTGAGGCCAGGAAATGATCATCACTTGAGTTGCGATCGCGCCGCGACTCGGTTCGGGAAAAAAGGGGCAAGAGCCCCTACTCCCGCTGTGGGAAAGAGGCTCTAGATCAGGGGATGCTTGGGCGGCGGGGTGACGCACTAGCCAGCTTAGAAAGTTTTGGCTGAGGATAACACCTTGTCGCTGTGACCATTGGCGCTACTGCCGTTACCATTGGTATTGGGCTGGCGGGGCTGAATTAACCCATACCCCCCGTGGTTGCGTTCGTAGACCACGTTGATTTCCAATGTTTCAGCATTGAGAAACATGTAGAAATCATGGTCAATCAGCACCAGTTGCTCTAAGGCTTCGGCCACGGTCATGGGTGGCATGGCAAAGTACTTGGTGCGCACAACTTCCTCTGGGAGTTGCGGTTCACTGTGGTTAAGCACGTGGGTAACATCGGTTGCCGGGGTTTCGTGAAGAAAGGCTTCCGTGGTTTTGCCGAGGCTACCATGCTTACGGTTATTCCGTTTTTCCTTGAATTTGCGGAGCTGGCGGCTAATTTTGTCAGCCACGAGGTCAATGCTAGCATAGAGGTTTTCGCTACTTTCCTCGGCTCGCACAATGGCCCCATCCACAAATAGCGTCACCTCTGCAGACTGTTTAGAGGAAATGCGCGGGTTGCGCGCCACCGATAGATGAACGTCTACCTCGTTGGTTAAGTGCTGGAAGTGACTAACGGCCTTGAGAATTTTTTGCTCCACATAATCACGAATTGCATCAGTAATCTCAATATTTCTGCCATGGATAACCAGCTTCATAAAGCGGACTCCTTGAAAGGTTGGCGTTATGTTTTCACCCTAGCATCTTGTATTCTGCACGACAGAGTCCGTTAGAATCCTTTGCATGGGTTGATAATTCTTGATTCCTGAGAAACCTTATTCACGCGGTTAGCGTCACCCTATTGGCCAATTCACGGCTTACAACCGAGGTATTATCCTCTGCAACGGATGTCTCATCTACTGGGCTACCCGTGCCCATCTGTGAGGTCTACAGCCTGGGCCAGGTGCCCTACCCCGTTGCGTGGGATTATCAAAAGGCGCTGGTGGCGCTGCATCGCCAGGCTCCTCAGCCCGATCGGCTGCTGCTGCTGGAGCACCCGCCGGTGTATACCCTGGGTCAGGGGTCAACCACGGCTTATCTAAAGTTTTCAGAACAATCTCCACCCTGGCCGCTGTTTCGCACCGAGCGGGGCGGCGAAGTTACCTACCACTGCCCTGGGCAACTGGTGGGCTATCCTATCCTCAATCTCAAACAGCACCAGGCTGATTTGCACTGGTACCTGCGGCAGCTGGAAGAGGTGATTATCCAGACGCTAGCCAGTTTTGGCCTTGAGGGCACTCGCCAGCCAGGGTTAACCGGAGTTTGGATAGGCGATTACAAGGTAGCCGCCATTGGCATCAAAGTTAGCCGCTGGGTGACCATGCACGGCTTTGCCCTCAACATTTGCCCCGATCTGACGGGCTTTAGCGCTATTGTGCCCTGTGGCATTGCCCATAAGCCAGTGGGCCGCCTCTCTCAGTTTTGCCCTGGCCTGACTGTAGCTGAAGTTCAACCCCTCCTCTTGAGCCGCTTTGCCCAGGTTTTTTATCGTCAGTTAATTATTGAGAACGCCTTGCCCTGGTTTGACTAAAACCGCTGAGCCGCGCACACGCTACAGCGCGACCAGCGCTCCAGTTCCCCCGGTGGGCAGGGGCAGCTACAATCTGGACAGATGGCCCGCTCGAGCATGCGAACCCCTGAGCTAGGGCCGCCCAGCGCTGGAAGCTTTCCTGCGGGGAGAGGCGTTGAGTCGGTGGGGCTATGGAGGGTATAGCCCCAGGCTCAAAGCTGGGGTGCTGTCGCAGCCAGTCAGGCACGATCTGCGGTGCCATGGCCCCCAGCGGCAGGGTAGATGTGGGGTGTCGAAACCAGTCACCGCTTGAAAAGCGTAAATCCTCCAGGTCAATCTGAAGATGATGATTGAGCTTCGTGAGAATGGTTAACCGCTCTAGGGTGAGGGTTTGCGCCCACATGGGGTTGGCAACGGCCACGTAGAGCACCTGGCGATTGAGCCGCACTGGCCTAGTTTGACGGGCCACCACCGCCCCAACCATCTCAGGCCAGCGCTCTAGAATGCGGCGAAACACGCCTCGGCTGCGCCAGTTAGGCTGTTGCTCAAGCTGATGAATGACCCGGCCAATAGCATCGAGGGGCATGGTTGGCTCCTGGCATTTTAGGGGAGGGAACCCGTAGCAGTAATTTTAGTTGTCAATCGGGCAGAAATCAGTAGTATTAGGGTGTTCGTTGTCCAGGACGTAGACCCATGGCCCACCCGCCTGCACCCTTACCCCTTTTTCCTAACCCCAACCTAGAGGCTAACCCCAGCCCCTTGTTGCAGCGGGCGTTGGCCAGTTTAATGGTTGACCTAGAAGATGAGCTATGGCGCTATCGGCAGAGCCGCCCAGGGTCAGGAGGGGTTCCATCTGGCAGAGGGCCGCTTAAATTTCGGACTAAACCGGCGCGGCCAGCGCCTAGCCTGATCAGCTTCAAATCGCCGCCGACCCAGGCTGCCGCCGCTGGCCCAGTCCGACCAGGGGTGGTCACACCGCCTGCTCCTCTGCCTAATCCCTGGCTCAATACCAGCGCTTACCCCCAACCCAACGATGTATCCTCATCACCCGCTGCTGCGTTGCCCCAGGCAGGGCCACCCCTAGGCAACACATTGATGCCCTATCAACCCGTGCCGCAGGATTACCTGGAAAGTTCTGAGGTACTCCTGGGCAGTGCGTCCGCTAGTGATGAAGACCCCAGTTACTACAACGAGCCAGATTACCAGCCAGCCTTGGCGCGGCAGCTAACAACACCACTGGGGATTGGTGCTTTGCTGCTGTTGCTAGTGGGCAGCGCTAGTTTTGGCTATCTGGTCATGTCTCCCGATGCCGCCCAGCATTTGCGCAACCATGCCCTGCTGAAGGCACTTCAGTCCGATTCCACCGCAGATGAAACCCTCACTCAGGGCGATGTCCCGGAGTCTGGAGTGGCTTCTGGCTTGTCGGGCATTGGGCCTGATCTTTCCGAGCAAGAGTTCAGCAGGCTGGATTTAGACCGGATCAGCAGTCTGCCCTCTGACTCTGCGGCTACGGCTAATCAGGGGTTATCCCCCTGATTCAGAGAGTGAGTTGGCTGATCAGCAACTGGGAGCTGGCCGTAATCGTCTCCC
Source organism: Leptolyngbyaceae cyanobacterium SM2_5_2 (assembly GCA_012031045.1). Lineage (GTDB taxonomy): Bacteria > Cyanobacteriota > Cyanobacteriia > Phormidesmidales > Phormidesmidaceae > Nodosilinea. Next base: position 5,053 of record JAAUUR010000070.1, on the reverse strand, counting down.
CAGCGATCGCCCCACTGAACCGGGTGCTACCACCATGCAAACCCAGACGATTACGACCCTGCCCTCCCCTCGTTCGCCCAATGCAACGGTGGCCACCCCGCCCCGCCCCAGTGCTACCCCGGCCCAGTCGCCCAGGGTAGGGGCATCGCCACCGGCGGCCAGCCAACCGGCCACCAGACCACCTCAGCCCCTCCAGGTGGCGCCGCCTGCGGTTAACGCTAGCCCGCCTCAGCCCCTAGCTGCCAACTCAACGCCGCCTGTTCGTCCCCCGGCTCCGTTGACTCCCGCAGCAGCTAACCCGGCTCCTCGCCCCAATTACTACGTCGTCACCGACTACACTGGCAATGCCTCCCTAGAATCAGCACGCGGGGCGGTGGGCGATGCCTACGTGCGCGACTTTGGCGGCGGTAGCAAAATTCAGATGGGGGCGTTTTCCCAGGAGTCCTCTGCGCAGAATCTGGTAAACCAACTCCAGCAGCAGGGTATTCCGGCCCGGGTGTATACGCCCTAGGTAGGGGCTCAAGCTGAGGCTGCTATCCTGAAAAGGAGGCGTTTTTCAAGAAACCTGGAGAAACCTATGGGGCTGTTTGATCGGGCCTTTCGAGTAATTCGAGCCAACCTGAGTGGCGTCGTCAACCAGGCCGAGGATCCCGAAAAGGTTCTAGAGCAAGCCGTCATGGAAATGCAGGAGAATTTGATTCACCTGCGGCAGGCGGTAGCCCAAGCCATTGCCACCCAAAAACGCACCGAGCGCCAGAGCGCCCAGGCCAAATCCACCGCGCAGGAATGGTACAACCGCGCCGAACTAGCCCTGCAAAAGGGGGAAGAAGACCTGGCCCGGCAGGCGTTGACGCGCCGCCAAAGCTATCTTGACTCGGCCTACACAATGGACGCCCAATTGGGTCAGCACCAGGAGATGGTGACCAAAATGAAGGACAATATGCGCCGTCTAGAGGTCAAAATTGCCGAGGCCAAGACTCAAAAAGATATGTACATTGCCCGGGCTCGCTCGGCTGAGGCGTCTCAACGCATTCAGGAAATGCTGGGCGGTGTGGGTACAGGCCGTTCCATCGCGGCCTTCGAGCAAATGGAGCAGCGGGTCATGGAGCTAGAGGCTCACTCCGAAGCCCTAGAAGAACTCAGTGGCGACCCGCTAGAACGCCAGTTTGCCGCCCTAGAAGCTGGCTCGACTGCGGTAGATGCTGAGCTAGCGGCGATGAAAACTCGATTGGCGGGTCAGAAATCCGCTCCTGACCGTCTGCCCCCCTCTGCTTAGAGCTAATCCATACCTACGTCTATATCCAATGGCTACCACCACCCAAAAACTGACCTTCCAAGACTATCTGAGTTATGTTGATGGTGCCGATACGCCCTACGAACTGGTAGATGGAGAGCTCGTGCCCATGGCGCTAGGCACGGGCCGCCACGGGGCCATCACCGAATTCCTCAACGACATCTTTCGGAGCGAAATCAACCGCCAGGGATTGCCCTGGACGGCTAAAGCCATGATGGTAGGAGTACGTTCACCGCGCGGCAGACGTTGGGACACCTCCCGCATTCCAGATGTGACGGTTCTACCCCAGGCTCAGTGGGAGGCAATGGCTAACCGCGAGGCGGTGATCGACCGCCATGAGCCGCCGCCGCTACTGGTGGTGGAGGTGGTTAGCCCCTCCACAGAAGTGGACGACTACCGCTCCAAACGGTCTGAGTACGGACTGTTGGACATTCCAGAGTACTGGATTGTTGATCCGGGGCAGGAGCGCATTACCCTCTGTGTGCTTGACCATCAATTCTATGACTCGGTAGAGTTTACTGACCATGAACAGCTAAGATCACCGACTTTCCCTAACCTGCGGCTGACCCAGCACCAAATATTCAGCCGGTAGCCATTGCCCACTCCTCTCTGCCAGAACATCCCGACTAATGTTTTAGGGAATACTTTTTACGCTTTACCTAATCTTTAAAATGCGGGCCAAGTCGTTCTTCTGGTCCCTATGTCTACCACTACGGAATCTCCTGTTCAGAGCCTGGTCGGCGTTAACGAAGACTATCCCCTCAGCCGGTACCGGCTGCGGCGCGGCGATCGCTGATCTCCCTGGCTCCGCTGCTGATTGGCTTTACCTTATACTCTGGCACCCTGTTTGCCGGCGGCCTGGTTGGCCCTTCCTTTCAGTTCTGGCCCGATCTGGTGGGTCTGATTGTCGTCGGCAACCTGATTTTGGGTCTCTATGCCGCCCTGTTGGGTTACATCGCCGGGGAAACGGGCCTGGCCACTGTGCTCATGGCGCGGTTTAGCTTTGGCAATGTGGGCTCACGCTGGGTGGATTTTATCCTGGGCTTTACGCAAATTGGCTGGTATGCCTGGGGCTCGGCTCTGATGGCCCAGTTGTTCAACAGTCTGGCTGGGGTGCCAGAAGCCTGGAACTGGCTGATTATTCTGTTCTTTACCTACGCCTTTTGCTCCACGGCTTATTTTGGCTATAAAGCGATGGACTGGCTCAGTCGCTTGGCGGTGCCCGCAATGGTACTGCTGATGCTGATTAGCCTGACTATTGCATCCCAGGATATTGGGGGCTTCGCCGGGTTACAGAATGTCTCTCTGGGTGACCCTTTGCCAGTCAGTGCAGCCATCACCATTATCGTCGGCACCTTTGTCTCCGGTGGCACCCAGGCCACTAACTGGAGCCGGTTTGCCTACTCAGGCAAGCTGGGCTTTATCGCTACGCTGATGGCGTTTTTCCTGGGCAATGGGTTTTTAATTTTTTCGGGAGCCTTCTGCGCCAAGGTCTACGGTGAACCTGACATTGTTCAAGTAATGGCTCAGCAGAGGCTGCTGGTTGTGGCGGTCTGGTGCTGCTGTTCTTGAACATGTGGACGACCCAGGATAATACCATCTACGCCTTTTCCATGGCTGGGGCCAATATGTTTCGCACCAGTAAGCGCACGCTGTTTGTGCTGGGCGGTGCTACCCTGGCGCTGTTTATGGCCTGGGGCGGTATCTACGAAATGCTGGTAGACTACCTAATTTTGCTGGGCACCTTTATTCCCCCCATCGGCGGCATTATTATGGCGGACTATTGGATTTACCGGCGGGGGCAGTTTCCTGACCTATCTGAATCGCAGCCCGCCTTTAACTGGGCGGGAATTGTGGCCTACGTGGGGGCTTCGGCGATCGCCTACCTGACTAACCAAACCGGTTGGGGCATCGTGCCCATCAACGGTATTGTCTCAGCCCTGGTGATTTATATAGTGCTGAGTCGTCTACTGCCATCCCGCTAGAACGCCGGTAAACACCCTGGTTTCTCAGCAAAGGGCAAATCATACGGTTAGATTGGCGGCGAAAAACCCGGGTTTTTAGTTGTACTGTACTCATGCTCTAGGGTTTCCTCAGATCAAAGACAAAGACAAAGACAAAAACAAAAACAAAAACAAAAACAAAAAGCCCGGAAACTCATGATTCCGGGCTTTAGTGCTTATCTAGGAACGTTTGCCCTAGGCGTTAGTCAAGCAATCGATGATATCAAGCCCAATTGCCGCCTAAACCGCAGCAACCTGAGCCGTCTTGGCATCCAGTTCGCCCTTAGCGTACTTAACAGCGTAGACTTCTACAGCCTCTTGCTTGATCTTGCTGGCGTTACCAGCGGTGCCAAAGGCGGTGTAGCGCTCAGCGCAAACCTCGGTCATGTAGGTGATAGAAGGCTTCATGAAGTGGCGAGGATCGAAGTTAGAGGGATCCTTAGCGGCGGCTTCACGGATAGCGGCGGTGATGGCCAGGCGGTTGTCAGTGTCGATGTTGACCTTACGAACACCGCTCTTGATGCCCTTTTGGATTTCTTCGATGGGCACACCGTAGGTTTCGGGAATTTGACCACCGTACTGGTTGATCATATCCAGCCACTTTTGGGGCACCGAAGAAGAACCGTGCATCACCAGGTGGGTGTTGGGCAGGCGGCGGTGAATTTCTTCAATGCGGCTGATGGCCAGGATTTCACCGGTTGGCTTGCGGGTGAACTTGTAAGCACCGTGGCTGGTGCCGATGGCAACCGCCAGGGCATCCACCTGGGTAGCTTCTACGAACTGTACCGCTTCATCGGGGTCGGTCAGCAGTTGGTCGTGGCTGAGGGTGCCCTCAAAGCCGTGACCATCTTCCGCTTCACCAGCGCCGGTTTCTAGAGAACCGAGGCAGCCGAGTTCCCCTTCTACGCTGCAACCAATGGCGTGGGCAACGTTGACAACTTCGCGGGTGACAGCCACGTTGTACTCAAAGCTAGCCGGAGTCTTAGCATCCGCCTCCAAAGAGCCATCCATCATCACGCTGGTAAACCCATTGCGCAGTGCCGAGTAGCAAGTCGCTGGCGAGTTGCCGTGATCCTGGTGCATAACTACAGGGATATGGGGATAGTTTCTACGGCTGCAATTACCAGGTGGCGCAGGAAATTTTCCCCAGCGTAGGAACGAGCACCCCGAGATGCTTGTAAAATCACAGGGCTGTCGGTTGCGTCGGCGGCCTTCATAATGGCCAGGATTTGCTCCAGATTATTTACGTTGTAGGCTGGAATGCCGTAGCCGTTCTCAGCAGCATGATCCAGCAGCAGCCTCATGGGGACAAGTGCCATAAAAATCCTCCTAGTGTGTTCTCGCCGTCAGGCCAAACAAAACGGTTGAGTAGGTAGCCTTACTCATCAATCTTAAGACAGATTGATGCTGTATAACGAAATGTTTTGACCGTCTAAAACTAAGCTTAAGAGATTTGCTGCCTAATTCTAGATAAGTAGGCAACATCTAGGAAACATCATAGAACTAATATGGGTCGCCTGGGATTCGAACCCAGGACCAATCGGTTAAAAGCCGAGTGCTCTACCGCTGAGCTAGCGACCCTCGTACCTGGTTGCAGTTGAGATAACCACAAGCACGGTTAATTATAGTAGCACAGGTTTTACGGCTGCAGGAGCATGTCCTATCTAGCTCTCAGATTACAGAACGTAACCGATCGCTTGTTTTCGTCCCTAAATGAAGCTTTAGTTTAATGAAGCTTCACTTTTAGCAAACCTTT
>JAAUUR010000069.1 GCA_012031045.1 Leptolyngbyaceae cyanobacterium SM2_5_2 | reverse complement strand
GACCCCACCCAGAAAAACAACTGCGACCACGTCGATATCATCATTCGCCCTGGGCATGGCCAAGGAGGGCTTTGACTGGATCTGGTGTGAGCATGCCCTCACCGTGGGCTACCGCTCCAGCCTCACCGAAATTGTGCAGATCATCGGTCGCGCCACCCGCGATGCCCCCGGCAAAACCCGCGCCCGCTTCACCAACCTGATCGCCGAACCCGACGCCAGTGAAGGGGTGGTTACCGAGGCGGTTAACGACACCCTCAAAGCCATTGCCGCCAGCCTGCTGATGGAGCAGGTGCTGGCGCCCCGCTTCGAGTTCCGCCCCAAACGCCGCGATAATCAGCCCACCGAGGGTTTGACTATGGCCAGAACGGCTACGACCCAGAGGGATGCAACGTGGGCGTTAATCCCGAAACCGGGCAGATCCAGATTGAGATTAGAGGACTGGCAGAACCCAAGAGCCAGGAAGCTCAACGCATCTGCAAAGAAGATTTGACCGAACTGGTAACCGCCTTTGTGCAAGACACTCCAACGCTGGAGCAGGGCCTCTTTAATGAAGAAGTGGTGCCGGAAGAACTGACCCAGGTTCGTATGGGCAAAATCGTCCAGGAGAGATTTCCGGAGTTAGAACAGGAAGATCAGGAGGCGGTGCGCCAACATGCGATCGCGCCCTCAACCTGGTTCAACAGGGTAAGAAAGCCGTGGGCGAAGGGGGTGGAACCTATAACGCCAACCCCCTTCAGGGTGAGCCATCGAAAATACCGCCCTGATCGACGGAGTGAAGAAATTCGCCCTCTCCGTTACCGACCTCGACATGGATTTGATCGACCACATCAACCCCTTTGGCGAAGCCTACGCCATCCTGGCCAAGACCATGACCGAAGAACGATTGAGGCAGGTGGCGGAGGTGATTGCCGCTAAACGGGTTAGCCTCACGGTCGAAGAAGCACGGGACCTGGCTAAACGGGCCTTACGGTTCAAACAGGAGAAAGGCCGCCTGCCTTCCCTCACTGCCGCTGACCCTGGGAAAAACGCATGGCAGAAGGGGTGGCCTTCCTCCAGCGCAAAGTGCAGGAGGAACACGATGCCTAAGCACACCACCGATGACGATTTAGAATTGCTGGCCGAATTGGGGGTAGACACCGCGCCCACCAAACCGGCGACGCGAACTCCCAGAGAAGAACGCATCATCGCCGGTTTTGAAGAAATTGAGCGCTTTGTCGAAGACCATGGCCGCCTGCCCCAGCATGGCGAAGACCGCGATATCTTCGAGCGGCTCTACGCGGTTCGGCTGGATCGCCTGCGGGAATTGGAGGACTGCCGTGAACTTTTGAAACCGCTGGACTCTGGCGGCCTGCTAGCAGCGGGGGCAACTGCCTCCCTTCCCCCGGTCGAAACCCCTGGATGATGAAGCCCTGCTGGCGGAACTGGGCATTGAGGTCACCGCCGAGAATGACGTAACCCACCTCACCCATGTGCGATCGCGCCAGGAAATCAAAGCCGCCGAGGAAATTGCCCAGCGCACCCCCTGCAAAGACTTCGCCCAGTTCAAACCCCTCTTCAAACAAGTGCAGCAGGACTTAGAAACCGGGGCTAGACAAACTGTGAAATATCAGGACAACGCCGCCATCAACCCAGGCGACCTGTTCATCCTCGATGGTCAAAAGGTGCTGGTGGCCGATATGGGGGAATCGTTTATCAGCGACTATGGGCGGCCCAACTGTGAGCTACGGGTGATTTATGACAATGGCACGGAGAGCAATCTGCTACTGCGATCGCTCCAGCGGGCCTTGAATAAAGACAGGACGAGTCGCCGCATCACTAACCCCGATCTGGGGCCTCTGTTTTCCAATGGGGTCGCCGAAGACGATGTGAAAACCGGCTACATCTACGTGCTGAGAAGCCTATCCGACGATCCCTTCATCGCCCAGCATCGATCCATTATTCACAAAATCGGTGTCACTGGTGGTGATGTCAAAAAGCGGGTGGCCAATGCCAGAAAAGACCCAACCTATCTGTTGGCGGACGTGGAAATCGTCGCTGAATTTAAGCTGATGAACATTAACCGCACTAAACTTGAAGCCCTGCTCCACAAGTTCTTTGACCCGGCTCGATTAGACGTGGAACTGCAAGATCGCTTCGGTATCTCTGTGCAGCCAAGGGAATGGTTTTTTGTGCCGTTAGGTGCGATCGAGGAGGCCATTGAAAAGCTCCAGGCTGGTAGTCTCCATCAGTTTCAATACGATCCGGAGACAGCTAGCCTCAAACTAGCCTCAAACTGGCCTCATGCTTTCTAGGGGGCTGGAGTTTAGACTATGGCCATAGTCTAAACTCCAGTTAATCCCTTCATGTCCCTTAATAGGCTGGTGCCGCCAGGCAGGCGATCAACGCTCCCAGGGCCGACCCCGCAATTACCTGAAACGGTGTGTGACCCAGCAGTTCCTTAAGGCGGTCTTCATTGAATTCAGGCTTTTCCTGAAAGAGTTCGTCAATAATCTGGTTCAGGATCCTAGCCTGTTTACCGGCGGCCTGCCGTACCCCCGTGGCATCGTACATGACGATGATAGAAAACACCAGCGTGGCGGCAAAAATCGGGCTGGCCCAGCCCAGGGTTTGACCAATACCAAAAGCCAGGGCCGTTACCAGGGCTGAGTGGGCGCTGGGCATACCACCCGTTTCGACCAGCACTCGTAAATTCAGCTTGCGATGGCGGATGAACTCAATCACGGCCTTAAGCCCCTGGGCCGTAAAGCAGGCTACCAGGGCTACGAGCAAAACGTGGTTGTTGAGGATGTCGCTAAAATTTTCCATTAGCTTAGGCTGACCCCTAGTAAGTGCGGGCAACAATGTAGTCGGCGATCGCCAGCAGCGGCTGCCGCAACGCCCCAAACTCGGCCAAAGCGGCCTTGGCCAACTCAATCAACTGATCGGCTTGGCGGCGTGATTCCTCCAGCCCCCACAAGCTGGGGTAAGTCGCTTTTTGCGCAGTGATATCTTTACCCACAGACTTGCCCAGGGTTTCTGCGGTGGAGGTAATGTCTAAAATGTCATCCACAATTTGGAAGGCCAGGCCAATGCGTTGAGCATAGTCCGTCAGTTGGCTCACCTGGTCATCTGAGGCACCGGCCAGGATGGCCCCAGAGGTAACGGCAATTTCCAACAGGGCCGCTGTTTTATGGTTATGGATGTAGTTGAGGGTGTCCAGGGTAGTGTCAGGGTTACCCTCACTCGCTAAATCGACAATTTGACCGCCCACCAATCCTTCGCCGCCAACGGCTTTGCCCAGGCCCGCAATCACCCGCAGCACTCGCTCAGGCTCGGCCCCCTGGGTGTAGCGGGCCACATGCTCAAAGGCATAGGTCAGCAAGGCATCTCCCGCTAAGATGGCCACATCTTCGCCATAGACCTTGTGGTTGGTTAACCGCCCCCGCCGATAGTCGTCGTTATCCATAGACGGCAAATCGTCGTGGATGAGCGACATGGTGTGAATCATCTCCAGGGCGCAGGCCGTGGGCAGGGCCAGGTCTACACTACCCCCCACCAGTTCGCAGGCCGCCAGGCAGAGAATGGGCCGCAGCCGTTTGCCGCCTGCCAACAACGAGTAACGCATAGATTCGTAAAGCGTTTCAGGGTAGCGCACGGGCATCGCCTGGTCGAGGGCCGCCTCTACCCGTTGACGGCGCTCGGCCAGATAGGTCGAGAGGTCAAAGGCGTTTAGTTTAGGGGTTAGGGAGTCGGTTTGCACCATAGCAGCACAGAGATTTTCTAACAGGTTAAGGAAGGGGATGACGTTCCAGGTTCGATGGGTGGATACCTTGACATTACACTTGGAGGCGTTGGCGATAGCTGGTAACGGTATTTTCTAGGAGCATGGCCACCGTCATGGGGCCAACTCCGCCCGGCACCGGAGTAATGGCACTGGCTTTGGGGGCAACCGCCGCAAAATCTACATCGCCAACCAAGTAAGCGGAGCCATCGGGCTTTTCAACCCGGTTGATGCCAATGTCAACCACCACAGCGCCTGGCTTAACCCAGTCGGCCTCGATCAGGCCGGGCCGCCCTACCGCCGCCACTAGAATATCAGCTTGCTGGGTCAGCCTAGTGAGATTAACCTGCGGGCATGGGCAATGGTGACCGTGGCATCGGCCTCCAGGAGCATCAGCGCCATAGGTTTACCGACTAAGATACTACGACCGATCACCACGGCATTGGCTCCGCTTGGATCAAGGCCGTGGCTGGCCAGTAACCGCATTACGCCGTAGGGGGTACAGCTACGGAGCCCCGGCTCACCTCTAACCAACCGGCCAAGATTAATCGGATGCAGCCCGTCCACATCTTTATTGGGGTCGATGGCGTTGAGCAGTGCCACCGAGTCAAACCCATCGGGCAAAGGGAGCTGAACCAAAATGCCATCCACCAGCGGGTCGGCATTGAGCTGCTGTACCAGCGTCATAACCTCGGCCTGGGGCGTTGTCGCCGGGAGATGGCGCACCTGGGAGACAATCCCAACCTTGCTACAGGCCCGCGCTTTGTTGCGCACGTAGGCCGCACTAGCCGGATTATCGCCCACCATAATCACCGCTAACCCAGGGGGCCGATATCCCTGCACGGTTAGGGTTTGAATGACCTGGCCCAACTCGGTCTGAACTTGGGCCGCCAAGGCTTTACCGTCAAGCAACTGGCTCATAGCAGGGAAAAATCACCAAGGCAGAGAACGGGCAGGCACTTGAGCCATCTTCGCTGTGCGCTAGAACTACGCCACAAAGCTACGATGGAAGGGACAAGCTCCAACGCCTTACCCAGTGTCTCAGATTTTGTTCCCAATCTGGATCTGACCTGGCTGGCCTGTAGGGTCAACAGCTGGTGATTACTCCTTTCTCAGCCAATTCCCATGCTCAAACGCCTCACCTATCCCGGATTAATCGGTTTAGCCCTGGTGGGGCTAGCGGGTTGTGAAACCAGTGTCCACCAAACGCTGGCCTTTTCGCTGCGCGATCGCCTGCGCTTGATGCCTGGCCTGGCCTGGCTTAGCCCCATCATACCGATTGCGGAGGTTAGCCAACATCGCCAGGGTGTGGCCTATCTGGAAGGTCGCGTCGAGCAACAGCTTCCCTTGATCAACCAGGGACTTTACCAACTGATAGACGACTCTGGCGAGATTTGGGTGATGAGTGCCGCCCCTCCCCCGGCGGTGGGCGAATCTGTGACAATTCGTGCGGCTATCCACTACGAATCCATTCTGATCCAGGAGCAGGAGATGGGCGAACACTACGCCGAAGAACTGGAGCGCCTGGCCCGCGATAGATAGTGGGGTGCCGCCTCCAGGGTAGGAGGTAAGGGCAAGAAATTCATAGTAGGCCGTTGGCTTTACGGACTAAAGTTTTGCGGCGCAGCCCCGACAACGGTATCGTTTCTCAGCCACCGCGCCTTACATCAAGGGCAGTGGAAAATGGTAGGCTCATAGAAACGCTGTGTTTTAAGTTCTGAATTTAGTAGGAGAGGAATAGGGGACATGAAACGACTGGTTGGCCTAGTCATCGCAATTGGAGTGCTGGTTGGTTGGTTGGGCGGCTTTGGTGTGGCTCAACCGGCTTGGGCAACCCCCTGGAACAGCAGCCTGAACCCATCCCTAACGCTGATGGTAGAACGGCCTGGGGGCAATGCCGTAGATGCTAAGCTGGGCACTGAGTATGGCGCTAAGCTCGACCTCAACAATGCCAACGTACAAAACTTCCGCAAGTTTCCAGGGCTCTACCCAACCCTGGCCCGCAAAATTCTGCTCAATGCTCCCTACGAAAGCGTTGAAGACGTTCTGGATATCCCAGGACTTTCAGAGCAGCAGATTGACCTGCTGCGGGCCAATCTGGATAACTTCGCCGCAACGGTGCCTGATCCGGCCCTGGTAGAGGGGGCCGATCGCTTTAATAATGGGGTTTACAAGTAGCTATCCCTTTGGCTTCGGTACCCCAATCGTGCAGTAAAGGCGAACAGCTCGTTCGCCTTTACGATTTTTAGGAGTGTGATTTGACCCAGTTCAATCCAAAACGGGAGGTGGCCAGCCAGTTTGGGGCCTTTGATGTGCTGGTAATTGGCGGGGGGGCTGCGGGTCTTTATGCGGCTCTATCCATCCCGGCCCAGTGGCGGGTTGGTTTAATTACCAAGGACAATCTTTCCCTATCGGCTAGTGATTGGGCTCAGGGTGGCATTGCAGCGGCCCTGGGGGCTGACGACTCAGTGGCGTTACACGTGGAGGATACCCTGCGGGCGGGTGCGGGGCTATGCGATCGCGCTGCCGTAGAGCACCTGGTAACCCGGGCCGACGTCTGCATCCATCGGCTGATTGAGCTGGGAGTTGCCTTTGATCGCCACTCTGGCGCCCTAGCCATGACCCTGGAAGCCGCCCATTCCCGGCGACGGGTACTGCACGCCGCCGATACCACCGGGCGAGCGATTGTTTCAATTTTGGCGGAAGCCGTACTAAAACGCCCCAATATCACCGTCTACGAAGCGGCCTTTGCGCTAGATCTATGGCTGGAGGGGGGCCGCTGTCGCGGCGTATTAGTAGCCTTTGATAACGCCCTTAGCTGGCTCTCAGCCCAGGCCACCGTGCTGGCTACCGGCGGTGGCGGCCAGGTCTATGCCCAAACCACCAATCCAGCCGGTAGCACTGGCGATGGGGTCGCCATGGCCTGGCGAGCCGGAGCGCAGCTTCGCGATCTGGAATTTTTTCAGTTTCACCCCACGTCTTTGGCGCAGCCGGGAGCACCGCCCTTTTTGATTAGCGAAGCCGTGCGAGGCGAGGGAGCCCATCTAATCGACGACACTGGCTACCGCTTTGCCCAGGACTACCATACCGATGGCGAACTGGCCCCTCGCGATGTGGTCAGTCGGGCCATTTTCCACCACCTGCAAAAACCGGGCAGCGACGGGTCTGGCTGGACATGCGCCCAATCCCAGCGGAACGGCTCCAGTATCGTTTTCCCAATATCATCCAGGTGTGCCGGAGCTGGGGGTGTGATCCACTCACGCAACCTGTGCCAGTGGCCCCAGCGGCCCACTACTGGATGGGTGGCATCACCACGGATCGCCATAGCCAGACCAGTCTTCCTAGCCTGTATGCCGTGGGCGAAAACGCCAGCACCGGTGTCCACGGGGCCAATCGCCTGGCCAGCAACTCATTGCTAGAGTGCCTGGTCTACGGGGCCGAGCTTGCTAACCTACCGCTTCAAAACCAGGGCAGCGGGGAGTTTGGGGCTATCCCACCCGTTTCCCTAGCCGCAGGTTCAGATCGAGAGACACCCCCATCCCCACTGGCGACCAGCTCGGCTGAAACCACCCTGCACGGGTTAGAGGCCTGCCGTGGCCAGCTCACTCAGCTCATGTGGGATTGCGCCGCTATTAGCCGCAATCAGGCCGGATTGGAGCACGCCATGGCTACCCTCACCCACTGGCGACAGGATGCCCACCACCACCCCTGGCTACACGACCTCAAAACCCTGGTTCCTGGTACCGTGAGACCCCTGCCCCAGGGTCTTAGCCCAGAACTGCTGCGGGCCTGGGGCGAGCTGCGCAACCTCTACGATACGGCCTGGCTGGTGCTCAATAGTGCGGCCTTTCGCACCGAAAGCCGGGGAGGCCACTTTCGCGCCGATTATCCCCAAACCGACCCGGCCTGGCAGAGCCACACCCTGGTTGAAGGGGCTCAATGGCGCAAATCTGAAGCGCAAATCTGAGACGCGACTCTAACCTAATTTCCTCTAGCCATAATTAAATGAAGTTGTTAGGCTATGGGGAGATTTGGGGCGTCAGGCCGAAGGCTCCGGCTGATGATTAACCCTTGAATCCACCCGCCGTCTCGATTTTTCTGGCAAGGTTCGAGAGTCTTAGTTTCAAGCGTCCTAGTAGCGTCTAGCCGTGTGTTATGGCCACTCAACCCAAATCTCTGTTTGATCAGTTTTTGGCTCCCATCTTTCAGAATTTCCTGCTCGATCGGAACGCTATTCTGCGACTGCGCGACAGCATCGACTGGGATGCCGGCATTGCGGCCTTTACCAATCCCCAGGTGATTTACCCGGAGTACTACAAAAATAGTAACTTCCATGGTATTGAAAACGGCTACCTGACGCTGGATGCCGCCCTCACCTACGACCCCATTACCCACTACGTCTTAGCACCGGGTGAAACCTGGGTACGCGAAAGCCTGGTCAAGGCCATTCAGGGGAAGCCTCGGCGGATTTTGGATTTAGGCTGTGGCACCGGTAGCACTACCCTGTTGCTGAAGCAGCGGTTTCCCCAGGCCGAGGTGATTGGGCTGGATCTCTCCCCCCACATGATGGTTCTAGCAGACTACAAAGCCAAAGCCGCTGGTCTGGACATTACCTACCGCCACGCCAGCGCCATGGCTACTGGCTTGCCCGATGGCTCCTTTGACGCGGTGTGCGCCACCCTGCTGTTCCATGAAACCCCTGCAGCCGTGGCCAAAACCATCCTGCGAGAAAGCTTTCGGTTACTGGCTCCAGGTGGCCAGATGCTAATTTTGGATGGCAATCAGCGTACCCTGCGAGCCACAGACTGGCTCAATACCTTCTTTGAGGAGCCCTTCATCCGGGATTACGGCCAGGGCAATGTGGATGCGTGGCTGGGGTTTGCTGGGTTTGAAGCCGTTCGCACTGAGGATGTGTTTTGGCTAAATCAGCTTAGCTATGCCCGCAAACCGTTACCCTTAGAGAACCGCACCCCCCTGATCGTGTTGCCGCCAATGCTCCAGAACATCAGTCTGGCAATCTGGCTATTCCACAACCGGCTTAAAGGTGTCTCGCCCCCGCTCGAATCGCCTATCCTGAGGCTTAGCATAGTGCTTTGGGCGGAAGACTGGCATGGAAATCGATATCTTACTGCTGACGGTTTACTTCATCTGCATTGGCTACGTGGTTTACCAAATGGCCCTGTCAGTGGAAGAGCAACTGGAAGATCAGGTGCTGTTGATTCCCAATCCAGAGGTTTTGGCCAGTTCAGTCTCTGAACAACTGGCCAGACAAGGTGTGCCTCCAAATATGGGGGAGGTGGTTGCAGCCGCCACCGAACCTCTGAAGCCAGCCATGGCCCTCAAACTGGCGGCCTACGGCTCAAGACCTATCAACACCCCAGCCGATGCAGCCCCCACGGCCGATGGGCAGATTATGGTGCAGGTTCTTCCCCAGGGGCCGCATCCGTTGCAACCCGTTAAAGGGCTTACCGTGCAGGTTGTCAACCAAACCGAGAGCCTGCAAGTCTCCGTCGATTGGGATCGTAGTTCCTTCCACCAATGAACAACCAAACCCGCCGGGTGATTCGCCACACGCCGGGTATGCGGATGGATTTAGGTTTACCTCAGGTCGGTAGTGTGGTGATTCCCAACCAGTTTTTGAGCACGGTCGTCACCAGTGAAGACCGTTTCAGCCGGGAGCCTGCTACTCAGGTTTTACAAATTTCAGAACCCCTGATTGATACGCAAAAAATGCTGGGGCTACCGTCCCCAGCCAGAACGTACTCCCTCAATTTAGTCATTCAACTCATGCCGATTACCGGACGCGGAGCCCGGCCCATTGTGCTGGTGCTGCCCTTCCAATTTCGCCTGGAGCGGCTGCCTGCTAAAGCGCCTATTCCCTATGTAGACTGGCTTTTAAAACGCTAATGACACGTTTAGATTGCGGATTTTAGATTTTAGATTTATCGCGGGTAGACAAAGTGCTCCGTTTTTAGTGCTCCGTTTTTATTTAACGCGGCCCATTCACGGCTTGCATGCACTCACTCCCCTGCCGCTCACTGCCGCCGTTGCTGAAACCGGTTCCGCAGTATGATGGCCAGGCTATTCATCATAATCAGCATAATCAGCAGCACAATGATGGCGGCGGCGGCATTTTCATGAAAGGCTTGTTGAGGACGGCTGCTCCAGTTGAAAATCTGGATGGGCATGACGGTGAAGGCGCTTTGTACCACGTCGATGGGGCAACGCAGCAGGTCGAGGGGGTTGAAGTAGGGGAACTCCTCGGTGCAGCCAGGGGTAAACGGCACAAAGGTAAGCGCCCCAATAGTAATCAGCGAGGCGGTTTCGCCACTGGCTCGCGAAAGTGCCAAAATTGCTCCGGTGAGAATGCCGGAGATCGCCGCTGGGAGAACGTGGCCCACCACCACCTGCCACGGCGTGCCGCCCATCGCCAGGCCCGCCATGCGAATGCCGTTGGGTACCGCTCGGAGGGCTTCGCGGGTAGCCACGATAATGATGGGCAACACCAGCAGCGAGAGGGTTAAGCCGCCAGCCAGCACCGAGCGTCCGCCGGTGAGGGGTTCCATGAGCCGCACAAAGACGGCTAAGCCCAACAGCCCGTAAATGATCGACGGCACCCCGGCCAGGTTGCTGATGTTGATTTCAAGTAAGCGGGTCAGCCAATTATCGCTGGCAAATTCTTCCAAATATAGGCCCGCCCCTACACCGACGGGAAAGGCCACCACCGCTACGATGATCATGACCCAAAAGGTGCCTGCCAGCGCCCCTACAACTACCCGCCCGGCTAGGGCGGCGAGAGGGAAAACTCGTGAGAAACTGCCAGTCGAGGCGGGCTAGCCCTTGGTTCAGTACATCTAGCAACAGCCAGCCCAGCACTACAATCGCGAAGATTATGGCGAGCCAGGCGGCAATTTGAAACAGCCGATCTAAAACATAGCGTTTGGGCAGATTGGGTTTGAACTCAGACTCCACAACCAGCGGCGAGGCGGGGGCAGAAAAATCGGAGGGTGAGGTAGCCATTACTCGTATTTCTCCCGAAAGCGGCGAACAAACCAGTAGCTAACGATATTCAGGGCCAGCGTCATCAAAAACAGCGACATCCCCACCGCAAAGATGGTTTTGTAAGCCAGGGAGCCAAAGGGGGTATCGCCTAAACTGACCTGGACAATGAAGGCTGTCATCGTCATCACGGGGATAAAGGGGTTGATAAAGTTGAAGTTGCCATCAATGGGCTGCGGATTTTGTCCGGCGGCCAGGCTCACAATCATGGTTTCGCCAATGGCCCGCGATACCGCCAGGATGATAGAAGCCATAATCCCCGATAGTGCGGCTGGAATCACCACCGCCTGAATCGTTTCGCGCTTGGTGGCGCCCATAGCAAAAGCCCCCTGGCGTAGATCCTGCGGTACGGCATTGATCGCATCCTCGCTGAGGGAAGCCACCAGGGGCGTGATGCTCACCCCCAGCACAATGCCGGCACTAAGGGCATTAAACCCCTGCAAGGGGGGAATCAGCCCCTGCAAAAAGGGCGTTACCGTCAAGAGCGCAAAATAGCCAAACACCACCGAGGGCACCCCGGCAATCAATTCCAAAATGGGCTTTAAGACCTGGCGCACCTGGGGCGCGGCATATTCACTCAGGAAAATAGCGATCAACAACCCCAGGGGAATGGCCACCGACATCGCAATCGTTGAGGTTAACAAGGTGGCGCTAACCAGCACAAAAATGCCAAAGTTAGCGTTCTGGAACAGAGGAGTCCAGCGGTTGTCGGTAAAAAACCGCCGGATGGCGTAGAAAAAGCCTGCTGCACGACTGGGTGGTTCCAGACCCAGCGTTTCGGCCTGTTCAATGAGATCCTTGGGGTTAATGTCTTGAATTTGCTCACTCAAGGCTTGAACCTGGGCCTCAGAGGCATTGGGCAGGAGGTCTGGTAACCGCTCAAGCCAGAGGGATTGCCGAAAGAAGGGGTCAAAGAAAAGGTCAAAGGTTTCAAAAATTAGCGTCAGGATAATACCCAGCGTGGTGAAGATGGAAATGGCCGCGAAGATAAAGCAAATAACGCGCACCACCCATTCTATTTGGCGGCTACGGCGGCGGTTGGGCTGCCACAGAGCAGTCTTAGCAGACGGTGATGAAAAGTCGTCGGCAGTCATAGGCTAGCGCTTCCCCCCCAGCAAAACGCAGACGGTACAGTATGTAAGCTAAACCCAGTTTGCGCCCTCTGCTCAGAGCTTCTCAGAATTTAGCCGATTTTTAGCCAGAGCTTAACCTGGGGCCGCCTCAACAACTCGCTTAACGGGGACATATCTAAGGGGACATATCTAATAAGATACGCCCCGGTTAACTTTCGACCAAAGCGGTTGAACTTTGACCTACTATAGCGATCTAGCGCTAGGGGCCGATGGCAAGCCGTTGGTTATTGATTGATGGCTGTCGGCAATTGCCGACACTCACCAAGACCTCACCGTGCACTGTGGAATAGGTTGAACTGGGATGGCGATATTAACCGATACCGTTTCCGATGCTCTGCAATCGGTGCTGATTAGCCCCTGGCAGAGTTGGCTAGCCGAGCATCCCGTTCTGGCTTGGCTGATTCTGCATCCACTGTGGAGCCTGGGTCTGGTTGGGCTGAGCTTGTTGCTATTTGCCGGACTCTGGAGTGCCATTGCCCGCCTTACCGAAGGCTTTTGGTTAGCCCTAGTGCAGTTTCCCTTTCACTTCGGGAGATGGCTCTTTCTCAACACCTCCCGCCGACTAGTTTACCAGTGGGCCAAGGCCGCCCAGCCTGCCGACCCACCCCATCGCTTAAGCGAAATCATGACCCGCTTAGAACATCTCCAGACTGAACAAGCCGGGCTTCTGGCTGAAATGCGTCAGTTATTGGGCGATCGCTAGTCATAACCCCAAGGGATGAATTACCTGGCTTGCCAAGCAGAACCGTAACGCTCAACCCTAACGAAGAACGGCCTATGTTCCTCTTTCTTTCAAAACTATTGCCCCTGTTGATTTATCCTCTGGGATTGGCCGCGCTGTTGATGGTAGTGGCCCTGGTGCTCCTGTGGCGACGGCCTCGCTGGGCCGCATTGGCCCTGGTGCTGGCCCTGGGCTTACTGATTGTCAGCAGTAATACCTGGGTATCTAGCCACCTGGTGCGATCGCTGGAGTGGCAATATCGCCCCCAGCCCAACCTGCCCCAGGCTGAGGCCATTGTGGTGCTAGGCGGTGGCATCAAGCCCCAGAGTCCCCCCCGGCCCTGGGTCGATGTGGCCGAGGAGGGCGATCGCGTCCTGCACGGTGCCCAACTCTACCTGGCCGGTAAAGCCCCAGTGATGATTCTCAGTGGCGGACGGATTACCTGGGGCCAAGACCCCAAGGGCTCCGAGGCTGACGATATGGCCGAAATTGCCCTGGCCCTGGGAGTTCCCGCCAGCGCCATCATCAAAGAGCCCGACTCCCTCAACACCTTTCAAAACGCCACCAACGTCAAAGCGATTCTGCAAGAGCGCAACCTCAGCCGCGTGCTGCTGGTCACCTCAGCCATGCACATGCCGCGATCGCTGGCCATTTTCAAAAAGCAGGGCATCGACGCTATCCCCGCCGCTACGGACTTCCACGTTGTAGATGACAGCCTCGGCCTAGCCCAAACCACCTGGCAGGGTCGGGTGCTCAGTTGGGTGCCCCAAACCGAAAACCTGCATTTCCTCACCCGCGCCCTCAAGGAATATGTTGGCCTGGTCGTTTACCGGCTCAAAGGTTGGTTGTAGGGTAAACTCAAAGGCCAGTTGTAGGGTAAAGAGGAAGAAGTCCCCTCCCCCTCCTCCTCTCCCTCCTCTACCCCAGAGTCCCCTATGCATCCCCTAGCTGGATTCACCGCCGCCCTCTTGTTAATTACCCTGTCAGAACTGGGGGATAAAACCTTTTTCATCGGTGTGATTCTGGCTACCCGGCACCCGCGCCGCTGGGTATTTTTGGGGGTTACCGCTGCCCTGTTTTTAATGACGGTGCTCTCGGTACTGATTGGGCAAGTGGCCACCTTGTTGCCGCAGGCAATTGTCCAGGGGATAACCGTTGCTCTATTTCTAGGCTTTGGGCTGAAGCTGCTCTACGATGCCTACCGCATGGCAGGCACTACCCTAGACGATGAACAGACCGAGGCTCTGGAAGCGGTAGAGCAGCGGGAGCAGGGTGTAAAAACCTGGACGAATGGGGCAGTGGTGATGGAGGCTTTTTCCCTCACCTTTGTGGCCGAGTGGGGCGATCGCACCCAACTCGCCACCATTGCCCTGGCGGCGGTGCATCATCCCGTGGGAGTGGTCTTGGGAGCTACCCTGGGCCATGCGATCTGTGCGGCGATCGCGGTCGCCTGCGGCAAACTCATTGCCGGGCGCATTTCTGAACGCTTAGTTACAGCCCTCAGCGGCGTTTTGTTTATTATCTTTGGCGTTGTTGCAGCAATGGAGATGAGGTGAGGCCAATCCGCTGGAGTGAGAGGGAGACTAATTACCATAGGATGACCCTTGAGGAGTATCTCACCGATGACGGTGGCACAGACATCCGCTATGAATTGGTGGATGGGGTGCTAGTTGAAATGGGGGCAGAAAGCACGCTCTTCGGTAAAAACCGCCGAATAAATGCCTTCAACTGCAGTTTTGCTCGTCATCTCCGGCTATTTTCCCATCTGGTTGATAACCTGGCATTACGGGAAATTCCAGCCCGACTAGCCAATTATTTATTGAGTTTGAGTCAGCAAATGAGCAATGCTGAAATCGTGGAGTTAGATTTGCCCAAAGGTCAGTTGGCGGCGAGACTAGGCACTATTCCCGAAACCCTATCACGGGTTTTCGCTAAACTCAGTCACGAAGGTTTGATTCAGATGGAGGGTGGTAAAATCAAACTGCTCGATCTTGATCGTTTGCATCAGTTAGCCGCTGGTAAGAGGGTATCGCCGTAAGGCGGGACATTATTTTGCCACGAATCTAGGAGCTAGGAGATGGAACCGAGTCATAGCTACATTCCTAGCTTCTGAATTCTCCGCCTCGCTACCGTCCCGGCTTAAGCGGATACCCTTGGTAAGATGCGCTGATGCTAAAGTTACAAGTTATAGCGCTGGTCAGCTAGCTTAGGACAGGGTCGGTTAGTGTATTCCCAAAGCTGGGGCAGCTAGCTGGCTTGTCATCGCCTTAGCCTCTCCGTCAAAAATGTCCTAACTAATGTGGCGGTTGCCATACCTCACCGCTTTGTGGACGGGTGCAAACTTAGTGATCAAGC